>JACOYM010000012.1 GCA_016181905.1 Candidatus Pacearchaeota archaeon
CATCAAGGGTTTGAGGAGAAAGATTCATATTGGTTATAACACCTTCAAAAACATCTCCACTTGTATTAATTGAATTTCCTGTTTTTCTTAAAGACGAATAAGCAAACAATCCAATTAGGGCAATTAACAAAATTACTATTATTATGTTTCCGATTTTCATTTTTTTGTATTTCTTTAGTTTTATATCTCAATTTGAATAATAATGTCAAAAACCATACACTAAAGTGTATGGCGTGTTATGGTTTTTGAGCACTATCAAAATGCCTTTGCTTTCTGCGAGTTGAAACAGACAGCGTGAACAAAGAGCATTTTTGAAGTCTTAAAAAATAAAATAAAAAAATTAAACTTAACAGCCGCCAACCATTCCGCCAGATGCGACTTGGCCTGCTGCAGCCTGTCCTGCTGATTTTGCAGCATCAACTGTGCTTGCAGGGGCTTTCAGTGTTAGGAAGATAACTGCAATCACAAGCACTGCTATCACAATCCACATTATTATCTTTCTGTCCATTTTTCCTTTTCCTCCTTTCAATATCTAAATGATTAATTTAATTAATATAAACAATACAAGGATGGCTATAACTATCCCAACAAATAACAAGCCGCTCTTGTTATTATCTGGTTTGCTGTTTTTTGTATTGCTTATGCCTTTTGTTGAGCAACAATCCATTTTACTTTTTGCTTTATTTATTCTTTCTTGCCTTAACAATAAAATTAAAAAATAAAAATTTTAACAGCCGCCAACCATGCTGCCGCTTGACTGCTTTCCAGTTTCTATGCCCCTGTACTTGTTGCTTGCAAGGTTGATGTAATTCAATTCAATGCCTTTGCTTTTCAGCACAGCTGCCTTTGTCTCATGTATTCCTGGAAAGAACAAAACCTTCCATTTCCCAAGTTCCTCTAAGATTTCATCATCTGTAAACTCTGTTCCATGGTTCTTTATAAGGTATTTTGCCAATCCTCTCATAGCATAGCTGTGAGCGCATCCACATGCTGCCTTTCCATTGCTGAATATTATAGAGTCAGCACCGCAGCAGTACTCACATGAAATCTGCAACCCTATATCTATGTACCTCTGCAAATCACTTCCTGTTAAGGTTATAGAGTTATCAAATTTGCCAAGAACGCCAATAGTAGCATCCGCCTGCCTAGGGTTTGCTGTAGAAATATCATCATATCTTACTCCAAGTTCGCCCCCATACACTGCCGGAATTCCTGATGGAATTATCTCGCTTGCAGAAACACCGCTTATAGCTGCACCGCCTATGCCATTGCCTGAACTGAAAAACTTTGCACCGCTGTATATAATTAAAACAGCAAGTATCGCTGCAACAACTATCTGAGCTATGAATTCATAGTCTTTTTTTGTTTTGCTTTGTTTTTCTGAATTCCCCATTTCTCCTCCAATTTAATTTTAAACTAAAACTAATCAGAAAAAGAGGTTTATAAAAGTGTGTATGAAACTAGTTTCAGAGGGTTTTTGCTCTTTCAATGCTATAAAAACGCAGACATAACCGCAACAACATACCAGAGAATCAGGTTTATTATGCTGAATGCCTTTAATAGTTTTTTGGCCGCTAAAAACTGGGCTGATGGCTTTTCCTTTGGCTTTGGGGCAAGGGCATGCATTCTCTTTGCGTTAATTCCTATAATTACCCCTATAATGACTATCCAGGCGACAAGAACATGCTTTACCAGGAGCATTTGCTTGTTTACCGGCCACTCAATTAAAAATGACATTCCAATTCCTGATAATATTAATAAAATCAATCCTAACCAGATTAATTCTGACATAGCCGGGATAATCTTCATAACAGCCGGGCTTATCTCTGGATTTTTCTCCGCCTTTGCAGAAATGATTGCTGCAGCTGTTGCCCCGCCAAGCCCCCATGCTAAGCCAATAAAATGCAGAAGACTGAAAATTTCAAGCCATGCCATTTTTATTAATGGTTATATAAATAAATATGCTTATAAATTTATCTTTGAAAGTAAGTCTGGGCCAGAATTCAATTTGCCTGTTGCGTGTGGTTTCCGGCATGCAGTAAACTAAAGGATTTCTTGGCATGTAATCCGTTTATATTCATAAACACTCCTGTTGATATGTCATCTATTAGTAGTTACAAATAGAAAGGTTTATAAACCCCATTTACCTGCATATTTCATGAACGCAAAACTTGAAGAGAGGTTGCAGTATGTTAAAAAGATTTTGCCAGCAATAGCATTCTTAGGCTTGTTTGGGCTTGGCTCTTTTAAGGTAGCTGGAGAGCTAATTATGCAGCCTAAAAGAGAACAGGCAATAATGGCTGCTTATAAGTCAGCTCTGAAGAATTATAAGCCTGTCCATACAATAAGGATGGGAGAGGTGGTTGATGGAGAGGTTATAGACACAGTCCGCGAGACTGCTAACCTGATGACAATTTATGCTGATATAGATGGCAAACAAATACCTGTGCCTCTTGGCATAAAAACAGAGTATTTAGCAAGGTATAATGGCATTCCTACAGAAGGAAAAAATGGCTATAATGTTGGGCCTGAAGATGTATTAGAATATTAAATACTTAAGGAGAAAAAATGAAAAAGGAGAGTTTAGAAAAAAAAGCTTGGAAAGGATATGGAGGGGTAATACATAAAAAGCATAGAAATTATGTTTCACCTGATTATTATGAAGAAATTTTAAGTGAGGTTTCTAAATGTGGCATTAATGTTAAGGATTTTTCTAAACAATATGAAGAGAAAAGAGCTATCCTAAAAAGATTTTTCCCAAATATCAAACTTGCATCTGAACCAGAAAAACTTGATGCCCAATTTGCTTATATTATAGGCTCTGCTCAAGAATATATAAAATTAAAAAAGCCTATTGAAACTGCTGAAAAATATATTAAGGAAGAAAGAGGCTTGGCTGGAGACACTTTATATGATGCTCAAGAAAGAACAGCAATGGTTTTGGCCGATTTGCCGCTTAAGGCATTGAGAATTCTCAGTTTAAGGCATGGCAAAGAGATAATGGGCGGATTTTATAGAGAATAAAACTTTAAATATTCTCTTTTCTTTCTTTATTTATGGGCTTGCAGATAGGCAATATTGTGCCGAGAGAGGCGACAGAGTTTTCTCAGCTGAAAGGCAGGACTATTGCAGTAGACGCTTACAACACAATTTACCAGTTTCTTTCAACAATAAGGCAGCCAGACGGCACTCCTTTGATGGACAAGAAAGGGAATATAACAAGCCATTTGTCTGGCTTGTTTTACAGAAATGTTGCATTGAAGTATAAAACAAACCTTATGAGAACAGAAGCAAAGGGCGAGGCAAGGGAAAAATACAAAGAAGCAATGAAAAAAGAGGACATAGAGGAGATGGGCAAATATGCAAAGCAGTTTGTGCATCTGACAAAAGAGATTGTTGATGAAAGCAAGGAACTGCTTGAGGCAATGGGCATAGCAATTGTGCAGGCTCCTGGAGAGGCAGAGGCGCAGGCAGCACATATGGCAAGAACAGACAAGAATATATACGCTGTTGCTTCTCAGGATTATGATTCTTTGTTGTTTGCTGCTCCACGCCTGATACAGAATTTGACGCTGGCGCGAAGAAGAAAGCTTGCATCAGGCAGTTATGTTTTTATCTCTCCAGAGTTTGTGGAATTGGAAAAGGTGCTGAATGCATTGCAGGTAAATCATGAACAGCTTATTAGCATTGGCATTCTTACAGGGACAGATTATAATCCAGGAGGCGTGAAAGGCATAGGGCCGAAAAAGGCATTGCAGATTGTTATAAAATATAAATATCCTGCAGCAATTTTCAATTCTGTCAGGGAGCAGATAGAGAAACAGGCAGAGGAAGGCAGGGATTTTGACTGGCAGGAGGTCTTTGAATTATTTAAGAAGCCGGATGTTGATAAGGATTTTAAGGTAGAATTCCAGAAAATAAATGAAAACAAAATTAAAGAAATTCTGCTGGAGCATGATTTTTCAGAAGAGAGGATTGAAAACCAGCTTGCAAAACTAAGGGAGCATAAAGAGCAAGCAAAACAGAGGAAGCTGTTTTGATTTAATGTTTTTAAAATGCGCAGCTTTGATGTCATCGGAAATATTGCTATTCTAAAGCCAGAGAATGGAAACAAAGAGAGAGCTGGAATGCTGTTAAAGCAAAACAAGAACATAAGGACAATTGTTGAAAAAACAGAGAGGGTTAAGGGCAGGCTTCGCACACTGAAAACAAAATATCTTGCAGGAGAGAGAACAAAAGAGGCATTGCACAGAGAAAATGGATGCGCTTTTAGATTGAATATTGAAACATGCTATTTTTCTTCCAGGCTTTCAGGCGAAAGGGCAAGGGTTGCAGAAAAAATCAGGAAGATAACCGGAATAAAAAAGAAAAATGTTTTGGTGATGTTTGCAGGTGTTGCTCCATTTCCTATTGTTATAGCGAAGATTGCAAAGCCAAAGAAGATTGTTTCAATTGAGCTTGGCAGGGAGTGCTGCAGGTATGCAGCTATGAATATGAAGCTGAACAAGCTTAACAACATAGAAATAATGCAGGGAGATGTCAAGAGGATTGCTCAAAAATTGAAAAAGAAAAATGAAAGATTTGATGTTATTGTAATGCCGCGGCCTCGGTTGAAAGGAACATTCCTGAAAGAGGCATTCTCTGTCTCAAAAAAAGGCACGCTTGTTTTCTACTATGATTTTTGCAAAGAGGAAGAGCTTGCAAAAATCTTGGAAAAGATAAAAGAAGAAGATAAAAATTCTTAGTGTGAAAAAAGCCGGAGACATTGCGCCTTACAAATACAGGTATTGCATTGAGTTTAATATGGTTTAGAAAAGTCATGGTACTCAAATTGACTCTGAAATTTCCCCTCTGGGCGATGTTAATCAAGAATTAATTTTTTTACAGAGAATAAAACGATTACGCCTGTAATGGATAACTGGATTAATGGGGTCAATCCTATTCCCAGTATAGTAGGCATATGCTCATTGTATGACCATAAATTTAGCATTAACGCACGAATCTCTATAGCAATAGCAAATATTAACCCAAGCAAAATAAAGACAAGATAATCATTTTTTCTAATTGAATAGGCCCATTCGATTTTCTTTCTGAAAAAAGAGTTTATTAAAAATATAATGGATATAATGAATGCATCGCCTAATGTAGCTTTTAAGATTTTTGGGATGTAAA
>JACOYM010000013.1 GCA_016181905.1 Candidatus Pacearchaeota archaeon
CTTTATGAAGCATCTTAAAGTTAAATTAAATAACATGAAAAAGATAGAAATCAAGTCTGAAATAGAAAAAAAGGACAGAAGCAGAAGGATAATTGTAGGGGTCATTTTAGTCATGTTGCTTGTTATAGGGACATTGGGTTATGGATTTTTAAGCAGGCAGGAAGCAGGAGGCACGAACAGCAAAAAGGAGTTATATAATGGGCGGGAGTTTGTCATGACAGATTCTGGATACTGGTATGCTGCTATATCCGGATATGGCTTTTATTTCCAGCATCTTCCAAAAGAGGCAGAGAACATATCTGCGCCTTTTGCAAGGCTTGAAGAATATTATTACAAGCCTTTGTTTTTTGTTTTTAATGATGGCGATGCAGCAGCAAAAAGCGAGATATACAGAAGCCTGAAGGATTTTACATCAGCATACCCCCAAGACGCATGCCTCTTGGGAGAAGAATGCAAGAATCTGGACTTGCCTGTGGAGAACTGCTCAAGCAACATAATAATATTCAATGTAAAGAATGAAACAAGCATAAGCAGGGAGGAGAATTGCATATTTATAGAATCCCAAGCAGATGACATGACAAGGGCTGCTGATGCGTTTTTGTACAGGATTCTTGGAGTACAGTGAAAGACATAAGCCTTTCCCTGTCTACTCAAGGACAAAAGGGGAATTATTAATGCCCTTGAGTATAATATAGTTTTTAAACACAAAGATAATAATAAAGCATGGCTAAAATAAAAAGGAAGGCGCAAAATAAGATAAAGCAAAGAGGAGATAAGAAAGAGGTATGCGAGATTTTTAAGGTCAACAAGGGTAAAAAAGAGAAGAGTGTTGAGTTATGCGGCGAGGTTGAAGCAGGGAAAGAGAAAGCCAGCAAGCATGTGAAAGAGGCTGAAAAAAAACAATTATTTTATGCAGTAATAATAATGGCTGCAGTCTTGGTTTTGTTTTTTGCCGCATATGCCATGTTCCAGCAATCAAAGAAATTTGAATACAATGGGTTTAAGTTTGAAAAGATAATGTATGACAAGCTGCCTTTGTATTACACAAAGATTTCAATAACCAGAATGGACGGCAACATTATTAATTATAACCTTTACCTGAGAAATGACCCGCGAAAAAACAATATAGAATCTGATGCATTTGTCCAGTTTATGAGAGGCACAATATTTGTCTCTTTAAACAAGGATTTTGAAAAATGCGAAGACACAAATCTTGCCATGACCAACATTGGAATGCTGTTTGGGGCAATTGGGCTTGATTTAAGAGGGGCATTGGATAACTTAGAGCAGGCTGAGACGCTTAAAAGGCCGTATGTAACATGCGAAAATACAAAGAACAACACAGTAATATTATACACAGAGGCAGATAAGACAAGCATAATACAGCAAGGCGATTGCTATGCCATAAATGTTGCAAACTGCGGGATACTGAATGCAACAGAGGCATTTATAATGCAGGTATTATCTGACATGCAAAAAAGACCATAAAAAGTATAATAAAAGAATTGTAGGAAAAGAAAGTGCGGAAATTTATTTCCGTTGACATAATAAAAAGATGGCTAATATAGTTCAATTAATCTGGGCAATAATCATATCAATGCTTCCTGTGACAGAGTTGAGGATAGGGCTGCCTCTTGCAATAGGATATGCTATAAAAACCGGCGTTCCTATACTGCTTGTATTCTCTATTATTCTTTTAGCAAACCTCCTTGTAATATTCCTTGTATTTCTTTTTCTTGACTATGCCCATAAGCACCTGATGAAAATTAAAGCATATAAAACAGCATTTGGCTTTTTGCTTAAGAGAACACAAAAAAAGGTTGATAAAATTGAGAAGAAGAGGGGTATTTACGGGTATATTGCACTAATGCTTTTTGTCGGCATTCCCCTGCCAGCTACAGGCGCATGGACAGGATGCTTGATTGCATGGATTTTGGGATTAGACAGAAAAAAGAGCATCTGGGCAATATCGCTTGGAGTGCTAATCGCAGGCGTGTTAATACTCGCAGGAACACTTGGCGTGATAAAGATATTTGGGCTGTCGTGACTTATAGGAAAAGAAATTAATTTTCATGCCTTTCTTTTCCTATCTATCAAGGGAAAAACTTCAGAAAATTAATTTCCCTTGATATAACTGCTAAGCAGAAAAGTAACAGAAAATCTTATATATTCATATTGCTATAGATTATTATGAAATATCTGCCTCAAAAATTTACAAACCTAATAAACAGGGTAGACTGGGGGGTGGTTTGTTCAACTAGTGCGCAATTTTGTGCAGCCACTTTGACTGGAATTAACTTATTAGAATTACTTAAAGGTGCTGAAAATCCTGCCTATTATGCAACATGTAGTATTGGCGGATTATTTCTTTATATAGCAGCCAGAGACAATAAAGATGCAAAATTCCTCAAATCAGATGATAAAGAAGATGATTTTCAGATAACCATAAGGAGTTTAGAAGGGGTATTAGAGGATTTGAAAAAAGATGATAAGGCATATAAAAACAATGCCTGAGGTTTTAAAGATTATTCTTGAATATGATTTTTTCATTGGCATTATGTGATTGTTTCCAGCATCTACATTAGCCTTGCTGCCTTAACCTTTCTTTTAATTCAGGAAAAACTCTTTCTACAATATTAATTACTTCAGATAATCTTTTTGGATTAAGGCTTATATGCTCTTCACCTGTAGAAACTTTTGAGAGCATCAATCCCTTAGCGATTAACTTATTTGCTCTCTTCTTAGCGAGGTTATGAAGTCTGTTAGGCAGACCCTGTATAACAAATCTGAAAGGCAGATGTTTCCCGCCTATACGCCTGCTTAAAAATAATTTTTTCAGGATTGTAGCATCTACTAATTCTTCTTCATTTATATCAGAACTTTCCATATTCTCTCTTGCCAATCTGGTAAAAAATTGGCATAAAAGAGAATAACCTTGTGTTTATAAAACTATCTTTTTTATATGTGCAGAGAAAAACTTATACTTTTTTATTAATGAACTTAAAGAAAACGAAAGATTTATAAATACCTAATCCCCCAAGATCTTAGGAAGTATTCCTTGGATAGGAATTCTGACCTTCCGGGTAAAAAGAGGCGAATAGAGATGAAAGAAGAACAAACTATATTTTTGCAGGTCTTTGGCAGTTCGCCAAAGAT
>JACOYM010000051.1 GCA_016181905.1 Candidatus Pacearchaeota archaeon
TGAAAAATTGCTGTTATTTGTTGGGTAGGCAATTATGACAGATGGCGGTTTTGTATCAACTAAAAACCTTACGCTTGATTGATTTTGATTATTTGAGCTGTCATTCGCCCAGATTGTTATGTTATTATATCCTTCCATAAAGCTCTGGTTGGTTATGTTCTGCCCACACTGGATTGAACGATTGACTGCCCCGCTATTGTTTGAATACCAGCACGCCTGAAGATTAGCATCTGAAACTGTGTAATTGACATTGACAAGTGTTACAGACCAGTTTGTGTTGTTCAAGGGCTTGGTGATGTTTATCTGTGGATTTGTGTTGTCTGGAGGCACACTCACATTTATTGTCATGTTTCCTGAGCTTCTGTTTGCACCTAAATTATTGCCATAGACATTGCACCTTACCTGATAGATTCCTGCAACTGCCCCTTCAACTGTTATTGAGTATTGTGTTCCAGCACTTGTGCCTGTCTGCGGGTTTGTGTCTGTTGTGTTTAATTGTGTTACTTCATTTATGGTTACATTCTTCGTTGTTGAGTTGTCAAACACCCACCATATTGTTCCGCTTTCCCCCTGTCCTGTTCCTGTCTGCGTCCATGAGCAGGTCATTGTAAAGTTTTGGGTCTCATTTAATGCCAGAGGCGAGGTAGGGGCATTAAGGGTGACTGTTGATAGGGATCTGGCATCAACCCAGTGAAATGTTGTCTTTTTTATCTGCCCTGCTGCAAGATTTCCCGCAGGAACAATCAACCTAACTGGCGTATTTATCTCATTATTGCTTTTCAGCCAAACATAGGCATTGCCTGCTGTCCAGTTAAACTTAATATTCCCTCCCTTAACCTTGTCAAATATCCAAAAAGTATTATCGCTTATATTCACAACATTTACATCAAGTGTTTTGTTAAGCTCAACCTCTGCCCAATCGCCATTAACATACCCGCCAACCCAATCATTCTGCCAGTCATTCATAATCGTTATATTATGATGCTCATAAGAAAAATTTAAATTAGAAATGCCTGTGCTTAAGCCATTATAAGCCCCTATCTCTATCTTTATCATAGTGCTTATGTCTTCTAAGGAATAATTCACACCTATAACAACATTCCCAAGAGCTGTTGTAATCCTGTTTGTTCCATAAAGCCATGCATAGGTGTTATTGTCTGTTTGATAAGTCCAGTTCCAGTTAGACAGGCCATCTACACACTTTGTTATGCTGTTGCCTGAAGCAGTTCCTTGCAGGCACCACTTTATCTGGCTCCAATTGTTAGGGGGATTATTGACTTGTATTCCTGTTTTCATAACTTTGTATAAGTTATACTGGTTCCACAGCAGGAAATAATCTGCTGTTTCATTAATGCTTACATTCTGGCTTTCAGAGGGGTCAATAATATGGTCCAGCTCAATGCTACCTCCAATAACACGCAAATCAAATGTATCCTGGCTTGATGCGAGGTTTGTAAGCAAAACCTGATTATAAGCATTTGACACAAGAGAGGCAAATTCTGCTATTATCCCGCTTCCATTAACCTCATACACCTCAATTCTCGGATTGCCATTTACAATTCTTGGATATATTGTAATATCATTTTTTGAGGTAAGATTCTCTTTAAAAGCAACACGGACATAATCCTGATTGGATATTTCCTCGCTCCAGATGCCATCTAACTGGTAGGTTTCATTATAGATATCTGATATAAATGCCCTATCCTTATCAAGATGCTCTGCCTTGCTTATCTCTATCACTATCTCAAATGTCTGGTTGCTCAAATGAGGAACAACCCATTCTACATAGTCAATAAAGCTGTTGTTATTTGTATCATAGGCATTGAAAGGCATGACTTCAATGCTGCCATTCTGCAGCCAATACAGCCTTATTGCATTTTCCCTGCCTAATGGAATAATCTCGCTTATTGCTGTGAATGCCAGGATGTTTGTGTAATTAAGCTCAGGCCCTGAAACAACAATTCTTTTTTTATAACCTGAAACATTTTCTTCAATCGCATAAGGCGCCTCTGTATAGTATTCTATTTCATACTCTGCATTATCTTCTGCAGTTATATTGACTTCAATCTGCCCTGCATGCTCTGTTTCCTCAGCTTCAATAACTCTGCCTGTTACTTTTCCCAACCTGAACAGCTTTTTTAAGAAGGTAATGAATTTTGGCTCTTTTTCAGGGTTTAACTCTGCCACAACCCCGCCTGAAATAGCCTTGCCGGTTATGCCTGTTATCTCTATTGGAGTTTCATTTTCTTGGGTTATCTTCCTTAATGTTATGTTCTTTGAGCTTGCTGGAAGTGTTATTGTTATATTTTCTGGCTTTTCTGGCTTTATTCTTTTCTCCCACCTGACAGGCTTTCCTATAACAGCATTATATTGTATTGTCTGGATTGTTATGTTTGTTTCCTGAATATTTATAACAAAATCCTCTTTTATTGACTCATTCTCCCTGTATGCTGTTATGCTTGCATTTCTTGTGCCTATGAAATTCACCTCAGGCATTACAAGAGCATTCTGCCCGCTTATGCTTATGCTTATGTTTTCCGGCTGAACAGCCTTATAACCCTCTGTGCCTGCAAAGTATTCTGACAAGTTTAGCGTTGTATTGCTGTTCTTTTCAAGCGTTATGCCTGGAATGCCCCTGATAAGGCTTAAATTTAGCTGGGTTATATTCATTTCTGTTATGTTGAGTTCAGTAACATTTTGAAGCGTTGCATTTGTTATATTCTGCCCTGTAATGTTTAGTTCTGTGATATTTTCAGGAATTGTAACATTAATTTCATGAGCTGTTGCATTTGTAATGTTAATCTCTGTTATATTTTCAGGGGTTGTTATATTAATCTCGGGCAGGGTAGCATTTGTAATGTTTTCAGGCGCTGTAATATTTATCTCGATTATATCAACAGGGGATTCTGTAATATTTGTTATATTCTCTGCTGGTGTTTCAGTTGCATTTTGTTGCACTACACTTATTTCAGCGCTTGCTTGTATGATTTCAGCATTATTATAACTTAAAGAAACTGCAAGAGTGCCTTGTTTTGCTGTTATGTTAAGCTTTTCAAGGGAAATTTCAATA
>JACOYM010000008.1 GCA_016181905.1 Candidatus Pacearchaeota archaeon
GATGGCTCGATAACAAAAAAAGACTTTAGGAGGCTGGTGAGCAAGTATGAAGACAGGCTGGCAAAGGCAAAAGAGGAGCAGGTCGAATTAGAAAAAACCCTGAATAGAAAAATTAAAGACGCTGCAAGAAGCAGGAATTGAAGAGATAGTTCTGGCGAAGATTGGTGGCGACCGGTTAACCTTATAAATCTTTCGCAGACTTAAAAATAATTTTTTCCGAAAGATTTATAAAAGCTATTTGCTGTATAATAATAGTAAGTGGACTGACCCTGTAAAATCTCTGTGTATGCAGAGTGTCCAGCGCGTATGCGTGTAATTGGTTTGGAAAAATCACTCTCCACTTACATTGTTTTTTAGCTTTTTAGCATTTCTTCAATTTCAAGCCATTTATCCTTTATTTCTTTATAACCAATCCTTACTGGAAATATCTCTCTGCCATTTTGTTGCCTTCTTAATGACTTTAATCCCCTTCTTCTATATGACCTTGCAGTATTATCAGCATAAGATTTCAGCTTCTTTTTGCCTGTAAGCTCTCTTAGCTCATAAAGGCTATGAATGCTTTTGTTCTTATATAAAGGGTCATCATTAAACAAAATATCCAGATATTTCTTGACATAAATATAATTCTCATCCCCGCAAATAATAAGGATGTCAAAATTGTTTAAATCATCTTTTATTAGTTGATGTATACAAATTGCATAAATCCTTGCCCAATCATAATCTACATTAAGGGCTCTTTTTAATTCCTTTTTTAATTTATAAGATAACACCAGCCCCTTATGCACATTTGACTTAACTATTCTGAAGGATATAGCTGTATTCTTTCTCTCATAAAGCTTGCAACTTGTGTCTATATGCATAACTCTTTTGTTCTCTAAATCTTTCAAGTCCATAGAAAATATAGACTTTTTAGTCTTATAAATCCTCTCCAGCAGTTTCTAAAAATTTCAATTTTCCGAAAGATTTATAAATAAGATTTTTTTCACCATCTTACACTTCTTAGAGGAAGTAAGCAATTATTAAAACAATTAAGTCAAAAATGGCACAAGAAAAACCAAACATGAATGTTGTCTTTGTGGGACATGTTGACCACGGAAAATCAACATGCATAGGCAGGATTATGTATGACGCAGGAAAGCTGCCAGAGCAGGAATTGAAGAAACTGCAGGAAGAGGCGCAGAGGCACGGAAAGCCGGGCTTTGAATTCGCATTCGTTATGGACAGGTTCAAGGAAGAGAGGGAAAGAGGAGTTACAATTGAGCTTGCATACAAGAAGCTCCTGTCAAACAAATACCAGATAACAATCATTGACGCGCCAGGGCACAAGGATTTTGTAAAGAACATGATTACAGGCGCAAGCCAGGCAGATGCCGCATTTCTTGTCGTTGCAGCCCAGCACGGAGTTATGCCCCAGACAAAAGAGCATTTGTGGCTCTTGAGAACAATGGGTGTTGACCAGATAGCAGTTATTATAAACCAGATGGACGCAGTCAGCTATGATGAGGCAAAATTCAAGAAAGTGCAGGAAGATTTGAAGGCGCTTTTGAAGACAGTCGGCATAAACCCTGACAAGATTACATTTATTGCAGCAGCAGGATTGAGAGGCGATAATGTTGTAAAGAAATCTACAAACATGGCATGGTATAAAGGCCCAACAGTAATGGAGCAGTTTGATTTGTTTGCGCCTCCGCAGAAGCCTACTGAACTGCCTTTAAGAATGCCTTTGCAGGATGTTTATGAAATTACAGGCATTGGAACTGTTCCTGTCGGAAAGATAGAGACAGGAAAGATGAAAATAGGACAAAAGGTAATAATCCTTCCTGGAAGAACAGGCAAAGGCGTAGAGGGAGAGATAAGAACAATAGAGATGCACCATGAGCAGATGCAGGAAGCAATAGCAGGAGATAATGTCGGAGTGAATATAAGGGGAGTAGGAAAGAAGGACCTTGCAAGAGGAGATGTAGTTTGCGACGCAGCAAAGCCAGCAACAGTAGTTGAGGAATTCACAGCGCAGATAGCAGTCATAAATCATCCAACAGTCATAGCAAAAGGCTATGCGCCAGTATTTCATGTTCACACAGCGCAGGTGCCATGCCAGTTTACAGAGCTTATAGAAAAGCTTGACCCTAAGACAGGGCAGGTGGCGCAGAAAAACCCAGATTTCCTGAAGAATGGGGATGTGGCAAAGGTAAGAATAAAGCCTCAGGGCTATCTTGTTCTTGAAAAACAATCTGTCAACCCGCACATGGCAAGATTTGCAATAAGGGATGCAGGGCAGACAGTCGCTGCAGGCGTCTGCATAGACTTGGTTGAGAAGAAGTGAGAAGATATTTTATTCTAAAGATAAAGGCAGAAAATAGGAAGATTTTTAAGTTTCATTTCTATTAATAAATTATGTCTTATAGGAAAAGCACATTAGATAAAGAATTTCCAAAAAAAGAACCTTTACATAAAGAAGTGATTGATAAACTTAAACATAAAAGTTTATTTTGGTTATGGTTCTGGGCTATTTCCCCTCTTGTAATATTGGCTGTTCTAATTCCTACTTTAAAGCCAAAAGAAAGTTATATTGATTATTTTGTTGGAGTTTTGGGAATACTTTTAATCTATTTCAATGGAAGAGATTTATACAGATATTATAAATATATCAAAAGAAAAATATGAATATGAAAAAGAAAAGCATTAATGACATAATCTTAGGGGTAGTTTTTCTTGCTCTTGCTTATATCTCCAATTTTGTTCCAGCTTTCACAGATTGGGTTTATAATAATCTTGGAGTAAATGCTTGGTGGTTTCTTGTTATTGTATTTGTTATACTTTTAGCAATAGGGATTAAGTTTTTATTTAGAGGTATTTTTCATTAAGAAGGAAAAGTCCTAAATGCAAAAATCCAAAACATTTAAAAACCTGCTTTTTCTTTCAGGATAAAGAAAGGATATTAAGAATATAATTTAGGGGTGATTATATCATCACATTCACGTA
>JACOYM010000016.1 GCA_016181905.1 Candidatus Pacearchaeota archaeon
ATGAAATAATAGAGCATTACTTAAAAAATATAGATAAAATAGGGGGTTATTTTGGCAACAGGTATGAAATTGCAGTAATTCTTCCAAAGGTGCTTCAATATAAAGATTTTGCAGTTGCAGATGCCCTTTCTACATTTTTGTCAAAACATGAAGGCGAGATTGATAGGCGAAGAAATCTGTTATTTGAACATTTTAAAGGAGAGAAATATGGACTCTTTAACCAGGATCCTTTTTCATTATACAGCGGCTCATTAGTTGATTTTTATACTGGTCAATTTTTGGCGATTAATAAAGACCTTGTAGAATGCCTTACTGAAGAAGCAGGAAAGGTTGGAGAGACTCCCTTTGGAGTTAATATTTCTTGGTTCTTGCCTAATTTAGATAAGGCAATGGAAATAGGGATTATGCATGCAAATAAGATTGATGATGAATCAGGGGGGGAGTTAGCTAAAAAATTTATAAAGCATTACTTTGAATTTATTAATAATTACGCAGAACAATGCAGTTGTCTTATAAATCATCATAATCCAAACGAACATTCTTTTAATGAGCGTTTTCTAATAACTTTTGCAACTAAACTAAAAGAGAATTTGCCTTGTGCTTTAAGCCAAAGAAATATTGTTGATTTTTTAAGATCTGAAGTGTCTACAAACGAAAAATCGCAAGAAAGAGCATCAATATATTTAAATTACGAATTTTAAACAAAATATGAAAAAACAAAGAAAAGTAAGCTTCTTAATCGCGGCGCACAATGAGGAGAGAATAATAGGCAAAACACTGCAAAATCTGCTTAACCTGCCTTAACCGAAGATATTGTCAGGGAATTTTGCAATAAGTCAAAGAAGTTCAGGTACTTTAAGCTAAACCTAAGGCAGGGGAAGACAGCAATTATAAATAAGATAATTAAAAATGCGAGAGGCGAGATTATAATAATAAATGATGCTGACTGGATTTTCGCAGCAAGGAACAAAGAATCCCTGAAAAAATTCTTTTCTGTCTTTGATGATAAAAGGATTGGAAGCATTGCTGAGTCATTTCCTGTTGAGTGGCAGGAAGACAAGATAAGAAAAGGAAATCTGGGGTATAAGATGGTTGCTTACAGCTCTTATTTCTGGCTTGAGTTTCAGAAAAAGAATTTCACATATAAAAAGGGAAATAATGACAAGCTGCTGTATCTGAAAGAGCCGACAATGTTCCTGACAAACATATTCAGGAGAAAGCTGTATAAAGAAAGCTTTTCCTTGGGAGATGATTTTGAAAGAACAAAGGACATAATGGATGCTGGCTGCAAGATAGTTATTTTTGATGACATGAACATGCCGAGAATGAAATGCATTTATGACAAAATCTCTGTCAGGGACTTGTTCAGGCAGAAGAAGAGAACAGCAACAGCAAGAAGGCAGATAAAGGGCGAGCAAAAAGTAAATACAGGCAATTATTATCTTTCTGCCCTGCAATACATGATTAAAGAGTCATGGAAAAAAGGCGCGGGCATTGGAATGATTGTGCTATTATGGATATTTCTGGCATTGGCTGCAACATTTTTCTCCAGCTTTTTGAAGCTGGACACAAGAAAGGGCTGGGCGTTAAGGGCGAGAAAATAATATTTTGTTTATTTCTTTTATAAAACCTTTCTTTATTTCTTCAGTTGAAAATTTTCTGGAAGATTTAATTATTTTATTTTTGTTCTTTTTCTTAAAGTTTGTGTCTATGCATAAATCACTCTTTCTAGCAAAGTCTTTTATATTATAAGGCTGAGCATAAAATCCATTAACGCCATCTATAACCTGCTCTGTCGGGCCAGCGCCATCCCCCCACACAACAACAGGGGTGCCGCAGGCCAAGCTCTCTGCAGGAACTAACCCAAAATCCTCTTTTGGAGCAGGAAATGCGAAAACGCTTGCATTTGAATAATACTCTCTTATCTGTTCTGTGTTAAGCCTGCCGAGAAAATTTATTTTCACTTTCATTTTTTCTGCCAGCCCAAGAAGTTTTTTCCTGTAGTCTGGCTGAACAGAGCCTGCAATATAAAGAGGCAGCTTGCTTTTCATATAAGACAGCGCCTCTATCAGCCACTCATATTTTTTGTCAGGAATGATTCTGCTTGAGCTGAAGATAAATCTTTCTTTAATTCCTGCCTTGCTTGGATTGAAAGGCTTAAACCTTGGGTCAAGCGGGGGATAACTTACGATTGAGCTTATGCTGTAAATCCTGTCAATTGTTTTTTTTGTAAATTTGCTGTTTGCAAAATTTAAATCATTCTTCCTTACCAGCCTTTTATCAATTTTCTTTAAAAGATATCCAAGAATGTATGAAAGAGCAACACTCATCCATCTTTTCACCCCCTGAGTAGAGCTTGCCCACTCTGCCTTTTCCTTTCCTGAAAGGTAAAGAAAATGCGGAACATGGTTTATGTAGTTTGCCTTTTTGCATCTCTTTTTCCTTATAAGATAGTTGCACGGCGCGCTGTAGCTCAGGAATATGCCAGGACTATACTTGTTGAGGTTATTCAGTCCAAAAAAGCACAATATTAAATTTAGCGACTCAAAAGGCGTTTTAATCTTTGATATATTTGTTATCTTTATGCCCTCAAACGGCATCAGCTTCAGAATCTCCGGGTTCAGGTGGCATGTCAAAACCTCAACATCAAATCCTGCCTGCTTCAGGAAGTTTGCATGATTTATAATCTCCCTTTCCAAGCCTCCTTGCTCTGACAGGAATTCATAGATTAGGCAGACTTTAATTCTTCCCATATTCCTTAATTAAAAGAATAAAATGTTTTTAAATGTTGTTTATGATGCTATAACTCAGTCAAGAACAAACCTTCTTATCTCATCCTTATTGCCTTCAATCCACCCATAAAGCTCTGCCACGCCTTCTTCTGGGGAGATTTTCGGCGTCCAGCCAAAATCCCTCTCTGCTTTTGAGATGTCCATTATGCAAACCTTCTGGTCGCCTGGGCGCCAGTCAGCAAATTTAGGGATTATCTTCTTGCCTGAAAGTTTTTCCAATTTTGAAATAAGGTTTAGAAGCGAGAGTTTGTTTAAAGGACCGCCGCCTATGTTATAAACCTGCCCTCTTGTCTTGCTTATGTTCTGCCTTGCAAGCTCATAGGCATTTATCAAATCATCAGCAAACAAAACATCCCTCACCTGCTTGCCGTCGCCAAAGATTGTAACAGGAATATCCAAGGCATTTGTTATTGTAAACCATGCAACCCAGCCCTGGTCCTCAACACCAAACTGCCTTTTCCCATAGATGCATGACTGCCTCATGACTATTGTATTCAAGCCATACATTCGCGCATAATCCCTTGCATACTGGTCGCCTGTTCCTTTTGAGCACCCATAAGGGCTGTAAAAATCCAGCGGCACATTTTCATCAATGCCTTTAATGCTCTCATAATCATACTCCCTGCCCTTGTCAATTACAGGTATATGCTCCATTTTTCCATAAACCTTGTTTGTTGATGCGTATATAAAAACAGGATTTTCATTGTATTTTTCTTTTAGCTTTCTCATGGCTTCAAGGACATTAAATGTGCCGAGCGCATTTGCATTAAAATCCTCTCTTGGATTT
>JACOYM010000061.1 GCA_016181905.1 Candidatus Pacearchaeota archaeon
TTACTCAATGTCTGCTAACTCAACTGCAAATATGGGATGGAATGCAACAAACACAAGCATAGCAGACGGCGGCTATAATGTCAGCTTTTACTGCAATGATTCTGCTGATAATTGGAACAGGACAGTGTCAAGAATGTTCAGCAAGGATGCGACTATTCCTCTTGTGACAATTATCTCTCCGCTTGCAAAGAACTATTCAGCAACAAGCATAGAGTTTAATGTAAGCACAAATGAGAATGCAACATGCTTATACAGCTTAGATGGCGGGGCAGTTAATGTTACAATGACAAGGAATGCAACAGATACGGGATTTAATTATACCAATGCCAGCATAGTGAATGGAGCATATAATGTCAGCTTTTACTGCAATGATACAAATGGAAACTTTAACAGGTCAGTAATAAGAGGATTTGGCATGGATAATGTAGTTCCTGGAGTAGGCATAGTAAACCCTGCTAACGTCACTTATAGTGCAGGAAATACCTCAATCAGGTTTAATATCAGCACAACAGAAGCAGCTACAAGCTGCTGGTACAGCTTAAACAGCGGTCTTTTCAATTACTCAATGTCTGCTAACTCAACTGCAAATATGGGATGGAATGCAACAAACACAAGCATAGCAGACGGCGGCTATAATGTCAGCTTTTACTGCAATGAGCTTTTACTGCAATGACTCTGCTGATAATTGGAACAGGACAGTAAGCAGAATGTTTAGCTTAGACAGAATTGCCCCAGGCATAACAATCCTTTCCCCGTCAGTTTCAAGAAACTATTCAGCAACAAGCATACTATTTAATATAAGCACAAATGAGAATGCTACATGCTTTTACAGCTTAGATAGCGGGGTAAATAATGTGTCAATGCAAAGAAATGCAACAGACACAGGATTTAATGATACAAATAATAGCATAGTAAATGGCGCTTACACTGTCAACTTTTATTGTAATGACACATTAAACAACTGGAATAGGACACAATCAAGGGCATTTATCATGGATACTGTTGCCCCAGCACTTACATTCAGCTGCACGCCTGCCAGTGTTTCACAAGGAAACGCTGTTACATGCTCATGCAGTGCGACTGATGCAACATCAGGTATAAATACCTCATATGCTGTGAATGGATTGTCTTTTACAGCAAGCCCACCAACAACATCATCAGGAACACAGACTACAACATGCTCTTCAGTGGATTATGCTGGAAATACTGTAAGCCTTTCAACAACATACACTGTTGAGACATCTGGTGGGGGAGGCGGTGGCGGTGGAGGCGGAGGCACAACATCCGCAACAGTCACTAAAACTCTTGATTCAGAGTCTAAGGTGGTAGCAGTAATTGTAGAAGCTACTCCTGTTACAGTAACAATAACAAAATCTGACTCTCTTGGAGTTAGCGAGATATCCATTGAGTCTACAGAAAAGATTGAGAATGTCAAGGTAAGTGTTGATAAGCTAAGCGGACAGCCAGCAACAGTATCAACAGCACCTGTTGCTGCAGGCGGAAGCAGTGGCGTTTACAGCTATCTTAAGATTGAGGCGCCACAGGCATCTGGCAAGATAAAGGATGCTGATATAACATTTGATGTTAAGAAGTCATGGATAGCTGAAAAGGGCATTAATGCAAAGGATGTAGTATTGCAGAGATATACAACAAAATGGACAGAGCTTCCAACTACTTTATTATCTGAGAATGCAGAGAAAGCTACATACAAGGCAACAACACCAGGGTTCAGCTTCTTTGCAGTAACTGCGAAGTCCAATGCAACAGCAGTAACCCCAGCAGCAAATGTAACAGAAGAAGTTGCTCCTGCAGCAGAAGGGGGAGCAGCAGAAAAGGCAAAGGGAATATCCCTATGGGTGTGGGTGATTATTGCATTAGCAATAATAGTGATAATACTTGTTTCTATTAAGGCAGCTGCGAAAAAGAAGAGATAAGATAACAGACGACAGAGCAAATGGAGATGCAGATAAAGAGATAAGCAGCATATACCCAAGTTTATTATATTTTTTATTTTTGTATATTAGCCTTAATGGCAGCAGCAAAAAGATATAAATCAGTATACTCAAAAAGAAAAAGGATAAAAAGACAAAGCTGGACATTATTCTTCTTTCAGGAATTCTTGGGGGCATTGGCGGATTGACAAGGGGCGTTGTTGGGCTGTTAAAAGCGCTTTCCTTGAGAAGGAGGATTCTTTGGAATTATTATGCCATTACAGTGTTTATTGCAATAATAATCGGCATATTCACCGGGATTGTCTTTAATTTTGACCCCCGCCTTTCCCTTCTTTCAGGCTATGCAGGAACAGATATTCTTGAAGGAATATACAAGAGCTTTGCAGTGCAGAAGGTTTATGTAACCAATGTAAAGACAGGAAAGAAGAAGTAAAAGAATAAAAAGGCTGATGGAGACGAGTAGAATTTAAGATGGCAGCAAACAAGCAGCTTTTGAGGTTTATAAAACAGGCGAGGGAAAGGGGATTTGATGACTATCAGATTAAAGAGCCGCTGCTGAAGCGAGGCTGGCCTGCTGATGAGGTTGAAAGGGCATTCTTTCACCTAAAGCCACGATACAAGTTCAAGAACAAGATTAATATCTTTGTTGATTCTGATATCCTGAAGATAATTGAAAAGCGTGCAAAGAAGAATATGTTTACGCTGCCAGAGCAGGTAGAGGACATTTTAAGGCGAAGCTGCATAAGGGCAAGAGGCATTGCAGGCGGGAAAGAAAAGCTCGATGACATGCTTATAACATTGTTTTCGAGAAGGCAGAGAGGGAGATAAAAGAAGCTAATTATGAAATTATTCTTTTTTCTCCTGAGAAACTAATTTTTCAATGCCTTTCCTGACTTCTTTTAAAAAGTCCAGGATGGTTTTTTGTTTCAAATCGTAAATGTAAAAAGAACCAACTTCGGCGATATGTTCAAGATGAGGAAGGATTATTGCTGGAGGATATCTATCTAATGATTTGTATACTTTAACCTTTACCTTTCCACCATGTTCTGATGCGCCACTCACTCCATAATCACATACAAAAGAAAGAGTATCTTTAAAACGGCTGTAAAACTCTACATAATAGCCATTATTAGGATTAAATTTCTTTCTAACCTTTTTAGCTTGTCGCTTGTCCATTATAACTCAAAAATTCTTTAAACATAAAAATGCGGGGGGTAGGAATCGAACCTACGCAGGCACTAAGCCACAGGATATCTCATCCTCTTAATGCTTTGCCATCCAGAGGACCTTAAGTTTAGCATCTCAGCTCCCCTGTAGGAGCTTAAGAACATGGTTCTTATTCTGAGTCCTGCCCGTTTGGCCGCTCCGGCACTCCCGCATGCAAGAAGAACCGATGGTTCTTCCTTGAACCATCTCCTCTTGCAGTACACTCAGGAAAAATTAGTTTAAAAGAGTTATGGTTTAGAAATAATCGAAAGATAGCCTGCTTATTG
>JACOYM010000077.1 GCA_016181905.1 Candidatus Pacearchaeota archaeon
CTGGTGAAGATGCTTTGGAGAAACTTAACCTATTGATTAAAAATCCCTCTCTAAGAAATAACATGGGCAAAGCCGGAATTGCGCGTGTTAAAAAGAATTTTAATGTACAAAAGATAACTAAAGAGCTTATTAAAATATTAAGTGGAAGATAGAAATCAAGAAGATAAAGTATCTTTGATATTTTGATTTTCAAGATGCTTAAAAACTCAATCATGCTCTGGGCTTAGTCTAGAATTCTTGGCATAACACCACAAAAATATTCTTACACCAAATCAAAACTTGAGCTTTTTCTCGCATTTAGAAGCTCTTTAAGATGCCTTTTTCCTGCTTCGCGGTATTTTGCAGCATTCAAGCAGAATGACTTTATCATGTCTGATGCATACTCGCCTCCAAGATGGTGCGGCACAATAACATAATCTACTCCTTTTTCATACAAGTCAAATGCCCTTCTTGGCTGCTCAGCTGTTGCGATAAATATTGCTTTTGAGCATGTCTCATTCAGCCTCTCCCTGATTGAAAGGTTTGTATTCTCATCTGGCACTGTGGAGATTGCAAGCTTGGCGTTTCCAAGCTCAAGCTCGCTCAAAAATACTTTGTCGCTTGCATCCCCATAAATGCAGTTTATTCCCTCCTTGCCAAGCGCAAGAATAACCTTAGGATTATGGTCAACAACTGCAAAAGACAGCTTTGTTTCCTTAAGGGCATTCAACAGCTTGTATCCTATTCGGTGGTATCCAAAAAGAATAACATCATAGCTTTCCTTAAATGCCTCCTTTTTTAGGTATTTCCTGCCTTCAAAAACTCCAAGGATTTTTGAAAGCTTATTGAATAGCGCATGCGAATAATAAATGCCATAGCTGCTGGCGCCTATGGTGAATATTGCTATCAAGACTGCCAGGCTCATAATATCCTGGCTTAAATGCCCGAGCGTATACCCAAGCAATACAAGTATCAGTGAAAACTCGCTGATTTGCGCAAGGCTTGAGCCTGCCAGGAAGTTTGTCTTTTTCTTATACCCAAAAATCCTCAGGATAATCATGACAATAACCGGCTTTACTATAATTATGAATGCTGAAAAAAGCAGTGAAATCTTCACTAGATTCCAGCCAATCTGCCCGGCAAGCTGTGTTCCAAAGAAAACAAAGAACAGCACAACAAAAAAGTCTCTTAATGGCTTTATCTTGCTGCCAAGTTCCAGTGTGTATTTGCTTGATGCAAGAGACATGCCTGCTATTAGCGCGCCTATCTCAAGCGAAAAGCCAAGCCTGTCAAACAGAACTGCAAGTGCTAATGCCCATGCAATTCCAAAAAGGAATAATGACTCCTGGCTTCTTGCAAGATAATTCAGGAATTTATTGAGCGCAAAAACAGAAAAAAGGAATATGACAGCAATAATGCCTATTACTTCGGAAAAAGAAATGAGAATAGAGAGCTGGCTTGCCTTGCTGTTCAAAAGAGGGATAGCCATTAATGCAATAGCTGCTGCAAAATCCTGTATAATTAATATTCCCAGCGCAATTCTTCCGTGAAGCGTGTCTATCTCTTTCTTATCTGAAAGTATCTTTACAACAACAACTGTTGATGAGAATGCAAGCGCAGCACCAATGTACAGGGCAGTTGTGCTGCCCATTCCCAGCCCTGCTGAAATCAAAAAACCTATCCCCCCTACAACAATTATCTCTGCAATGCCTGCGAATGTAGAAACAACCCCTATTTCCTTCAAAACCCTCAAGTCAAGGCTTAAGCCGACAATAAAAAGCAGGAATGCAACGCCTATGCGCGCAAACACCTGTATAAACTCTGACGAGGAAGGCCCAACGATGTTGAATAACAAAGGGCCTACAACAACGCCTGCAATAAGATATGCTATGATTGGCGGCTGTTTTATTATTCTTGCAATTACAGCCAGCGCAGCAGATACAATAATTATAATGCTAAGATTGAGCAGCACCTCTTGAACCATAGTTAAGCTGATTACTCCTTTTTTAAATAGTTTGCTATATTAAATTAATTTGATATATTAAATGGGAGCGGGGGGGGTCGAACCCCCGACACCACGGTTTCCACATTTAGTTTTTTTGCTTTCCTAGAGTTTCTTTTTCTAAAAAGAAACCTTAGTCTTCAGCCGTGTGCTCTCCCGCTGAGCTACGCTCCCATGGAAAAATAAAACAAACAAGACTTTTAAATCTTTTTAGAAAAAATGCGAGTTGGAAATAGGCCACATTCTGTAAAACCTCATCTTTCGATGAATGGTTTTTGCTGACATTCCACTATGCGGCTCAAAGCCTTGCACCAGCGAAGGCGCCTGTGTCAGAAATTCTCGCAAATGCTTGAATTTCTGAGCACCTCAAAATTCCTCGGGAATTTTGACGTTTCATCAAATCTCTCTTGTCTCAGCTTCCCCCAGGGTTCATTGCTCAAAGAGAGCTGTGCCGTTTCTGTTGCGTTGCTCTAACCTCGCGGCAGTTGCCTCATGGCAATCGCATTACATCACTCTTGCAAGTGAAGGGTGTGTGGACCTTCCTCAACAACGAAAATCCTCGCAAATGCTTGGATTTTCGAGGCCCCAAAAATCCATAAAAGATTTTTGAGGGAATCAGTTTTGATTTGTCCAAAACTTGCCATCTTATGGCCGATTCCCGAAGTCAGCTATCCAACTCGCATAATCCAATGATAAGAAGCATTTAAAAATCCTTTGATATGCAATTTTTAAACTTCAGAATTCCACAAGTCTTTGACAGGTGGTTCTTGACCAAGCACAAAGCCCCCACTGGGCATCGAACCCAGGACCACCATCTTACGGGGATGGTGCTCTGCCAACTGAGCTATAGGGGCGTTAAA
>JACOYM010000075.1 GCA_016181905.1 Candidatus Pacearchaeota archaeon
TTATACAGCAGCAAATTCACAACAAAAAGAGAAGAAATAACCGAGCCATGCTCTGAAGATATCTGCTCTGGCATTTCTTATGACCCTGTAATTGGAATATTAACATTTAATGTTTCTCATTTCTCCTCTTTCACAACAACAAGCTCATCCTGCCCTGTAAACTACACAGACTGCAATGGGGACGGCACAGGAACAGATGTTGATGGCTGCGAAAACCCATATCCAAAATGTGCCTGCTTAACCAGGGGCAGCAATTATTTTTGCACTAATTATGCCTGGTTTTATAATTATTATGGGGCTAGTTATGCATGGTGTGTTGGGAGGGCATCACCTAATTCTTATTGGAGTTTTGGAAGTGTTATAGACAGCAAGGGAGAGGCAGGAGGATTCCCAGACTGCAGCCAGAGCCAATACTGCTGTTTTGATTATTATTCTGATTTTATTGCCACATGCGGGAATGGGGTTTGCGATAACAGCAAGCCGTATTATGCTGAAAACAATGGAAACTGCCCAAGAGACTGCTATATAGGAGATGGTGTTTGCGATGCTAATCATGAAAATACTGCTAATGACCCAAATGACTGCTGCACAGATACAGCGCAATGCAGCACACTGCAATACTGCAGCGAGAACAACATGGAAGACTGCAGCATCAAAAAGAGCTCTGAAATTTCTGGTGTTTATAATTTTAAAAATCTAACAATTGACTCAAGTGTAACGCTAAAAGCAATTGACAATCTGACAATAAATGCAGAAAACATTAAAATCTATGGAAATGTAATAGTTAATCACTCCCTGGCAATTAATGCAACTAATGTTGAAATCTACGGGAAGATAGACGGAAAGCATTCAGATGAAGCATCATTTTTAGTTAACTCAAAAAGATATTATGATGTTGGCTCTACAGTTGACTTTAGTGGAGAAAACGGCGTAAAAGGAAAAGATGGCATTTCTGGGGCTAATCCAACAGCTGGAGAGGATGGAACAGAGGGCAAGAGTGGAAAGCCAATAACAATAAATACAGAGATTTTTGAAGGAGGCAGCTTTATCTCTAATGGCGGCAATGGAGGCAGCGGAGGAAGAGGGGGGTCTGGCGGTTGTGTTGGCTCTACAGAACCTGAGAATTATTGTGATGGTGGATTATGCAGCTGTTCAGGCAATCCAAATGGAAAGGATGGAGGCATTGGAGGAAAAGGCGGAGATGGAGGAATTATTGCTATAAATGCAAAAATCAGCAAAGGCGCTATATCTGCAATAGCCCATGGAGGAAACGCTGGCAATGGCGGGGATGGCGGGGATGGAAGCAGAGGCCCAACAACTGGAACTTATAAAGAATCTTTTAGCTGGGGAGGAAGATATTATACTATAACCCATATTTTATACAATGGAGGTGATAGTGGCTCAGGGCGCAAAGCTGGAGAGGCTGGAAAAGGCGGGGCAATTAATATGAATTTTGACAAACACAGCTGTTCTAAAGCAGGAAATTTATCAGTAAACGGCGGAAATGGCGGCGAGGGAGGAGATGCTGGCAAGCCTTATGATGGCAGTGTTTGTTATACAAGTTTCACAAGCTCGTGTTTTCCAAATCTGCCAGGCAAGGCAGGATTAGCAGGCAAGTCTAGCAGTGGAGGAGATGCTGGGGCAATTGCAATCAATATTAATAAAAAAGATAACATCCCAGCTATAAGCAACTATCAATTTTCTGCTAATGGGGGAAATGCTGGAGATGGCGGGAATGGAGCCAAGGGGGCTTACTCTTGTTATAATAATAGGAATGGCCCATGCAGATACCCAGGATGCACAGAGTCTTCTTTAATGGCAGATGCCACAGATGGAACAGAAGGCAGCAATGGAGGAAATGCAGGAGCTATCAATATAGATGGCCTTATAGTTGGCTGCGCTAAATTTTCTCTCAATGGCGGCAATGGGGGCAGCGGAGGAAGAGGCGGAGATGCCCAAGGAAATACCGGGTCTGGCAGTAATGCAGGCAATGGAGGAAATGCAGGAATAATCACAGGATTAAAAGAAAGCTCATGCAAAAATACATTCAGCCTGAATGCAGGCAATGGAGGAAATGGAGGAGATGCTGGAAATTCAGCGTCTTGCTTAGCCGGGCCGCATTGTTCAGCAGGCAATATGTGTGATTTTTGCAGCTATTATTATGACCATCAAACAGGCATTTCTGGCGATGGAGGAAATGCCGGAGATGGCGGGGAAGCAGGCTCTTGCTCTGATTGCAATGCAATTGCAAAAGGTGGAGAAGGAGGAATAGCTGGAAAAAGCGGAAAAGACTATGGTGAAGGCTGTTCAGTCAGTTTAGTCAGCTCATATTGCGGCAAGCCATGCAAACCATCAGGAACAGAGGGCATAAATGGTGCTGATAAAGGCTCAGCCTCATTTACTAACACTGCTTCTATAGTAGATAAAACCTGCCTGCAATATGACCTGAAGATTGATGGAATCAAGCCAATTCAGGTTATAGAGAACACGCCGCTTGTTTCAAACAAAAAGATGATTGTCAGGGTGGATGTTAATCTTGATTCATCTGATGTGGAAGAGCTTGAGAATGTGAATGTTCAGCTTGATTATAATGGGAATACTTATTCATTAACAAAACCAGTAAGAAAAAAATCAAGTTACAACCTGCTTGAAGACCCTGACAGAGAGGATATTAAGCTATGCAATGATGCCTTTATTTTCAAAGACCTGCCATTGCTTCCAAAAGGGGAATATAAAATAAATGCAATAGTAGACCCAAATGATGAGTTCCTGGAGACTAATGAAGAGAATAATAATTTTGAAGGGCAAAATAAAAAACAATTAAAAATAAATCTCAAGAGCACCAATAATCTTAATTTATTGTTTATCCCAATATCAGTTCATGGAACAACTGATTCTGGCGGGGATATTCCGAGCGAGATTGATTTTACCAGGGCAACATATCCGGTTAGTGATAATGGCATAGAGGATAATTATTACAATGGGGCTATTCAGTACAATGATAAAATACCTATCAGTTATTTTAAGCGTTTGGAGCTATTCAAGAAAATAAATAAAGCAGGCATGCTCTATTTTGCTTCACTAAATGCGCCATTTGATGCCAGTTACACCAGGTTTATTGGCTATGTTCCATTAACTGCATTTGTGCCAGGCGAAGGCGCTAGTGTTGTTTTGGAAGCTGCAGGTTACCAGGATATATTTAGCAGCACAGCAATTCTGGCTACAATCTCGCCAGGCACTATTGCGCATGAATTAGGGCATTCTTTTGGCTTGTACAACTGGCAGGAGGAATATGAGCAGCCATTCTCCCCGCCAAATGGAAAGATAATAAAAAACCTTAATATCTACAGGTCTGATAGGCTAGCATCTGGCTTTGACAGGTGTGAATATACCTTGAGCCATATTGAGCAGAGCGCATCCCACAATGAAAAAATAGCTTTTATGGGAACAGGCCAGGCAGGATACAACCCCATTTGGGCAGATGGGGCAGATTATACACATTTATACAACAGGTTTATAGACAAAGTGAATGACCCTCATTTGCTTTTGATAAGCGGCATGTTATACAAAAATGGCAGTGTAGAGATTGAGACAATGTATCCGCTAAAAGAAGGCGTCTCACATGTAATGTCTGGAGGAAATGAATCAGCATATTCTATAGAGCTGATATCAGAAAGCGGGAAATTATTAAATAAAATAGAGTTTAACCCCTTTAATGCATATGAAAAAACAAGGTTTAAGGAAGAGGTGGATAAGCTTGGCAGCTTTCCATTTGCATTTGCAATTGATTATCCAATTGACTTGAAAAAGGTATTAATTAAATATAATGGGAATACAGCCAAAGAATTAGTCAAGAGCGCGAAAGCTCCGGAGGTTAAAATTATCGCATTAAACAAAAACTTTATTAAATGGAAAAGCATAGATATTGACAGCAAAAATCTATCTTACATAATTGCAATATTTGATGAAAACAACAAGATTGTCCATTTGGATTATGACATTAAAGATACAGAATACAAACTTAATCTTCCAGAAGGAACATACAAAATTGACATTATAGCATCAGATAATTTTAACATAGGAAAGGACTCTTCAGCTGTTACAATAAAAAATGCAGCAGCAGGTTTAGATAATTGCAAGGATAATGGCATACACTTGGGCAATGCTAAACCAGACTGCCATGCAGACCAAGGCCAGAATAAATCAGAGAATAAGGAGAAAATATAACAAAAATGAAACCATATAAAATACTTGCATGGAGCCTGCCTTTAATAGTCTTTGGAACATTGGCATTGCAAAGATTGGGGGTCTTCAAAGATATTGGCGCCCAGAAAAGAATGGTCTTTTCAGCTGTAAACTCAATAATAGACTATAAATTCAATGATATATCCCATGAATTAAGAAGATTTTATGCAAAGAAAGATAAATATCCAGAGGACTTAAGTGAGCTGGAATTATTCATTAATGAAAATAAGATGTACAGCGCTGAAATCTTGCATGACCCGTTTGCTGGAATATACCCTTACACAATAGGCGTTAAGAAGGCAGCTGCCAGAGAAGAGTTTGATGAAATAATGAGAACCAGGAAAAAAGAGCCATTCCGATATGAAAGAACTTCTCCTGATGAATGTTATGTATGGAGCTATGGCCCTGATGGAGACAATGACAAGCATTTAAAGGAATACAATCCTAAAAATGGCTGGAAAAGTGATGGGGATATGACATTGCATTCTAAAAGTGAGGGTGATGCTATAATATCAGATTTGGGCGGTAAAACATCAAGATATAAGCGCATCTTCCGCCGTGGAGAGCCAGTATACACATTTGTTAAATAAGCCTGAAAATTAAAATATCTTGTTATATGCCTAGCACATCGCGCTTCTCAAGAATCCTACCCTGCGGATGCTGAAATCCAAATCCTGCGTGGAGATAAGGCTTCCGCTCTTCCTTGCCTCTATTTTAATCTGCAGATTCTGTTCGTCAGCATTTTTTGGTATGTCTAATCTTAGCACCTTCTTTGGCAATTCATCTCCTGGCGAGATTGCGCCATTCCAAACCAATCCTCCTTGAACCCAGCTGTCAACATCTGTTGTGCCGCTTCCTGTCATGTCTATTGCAGAGATAGTATAATCTGCCTGTGTAGGGGCATTAACTGCGCAGTATACTATGTTCAATCTTCCAGGAACTAATGTAATTGGCTCGCCCTCGCTCCCTATGCAAACAACCTCTCCGCCTGTTGTCTGGAACAATCTGTTCATCTCTCCTTTTATCTTGTCATTTATCTCTCCAGTCAATCCTATTGCAGAGCACATAATCGTTCTAACTAAAACCAGGCCAAGTATAAGCATAGTTACAGCAATGACAACTACGACAATTGTTCCTATGCTCAACTCCATTGCTGACCTCTTTGTGTTTAACATTTTTACATCAGTCATCCAACATTAAGATTGCCTAACTGCCCTGCTCCTAACCCGCTTGCAGCAGACTGCAGTTTCTGCAGCTCAATTATTGCCTGCTTAACCAAGACTACAAGCCACCATGTCACAAGCACTCCAAGAATTATTCCTATAATGCTTAAAATTATTCCTGCCATTCCCAAGCCAGTTCTCTTGCCTGCCTGTTGTTTTATGCTCAATGCCAGCCCCACAATGCCAAAGATAATTGCAGCAATTGGCAAAAGTGTTATGTTCACCCCAATGCTTAGCATAATGCTGGCTACCCCAAAAACAAATCCAGCAATTCCGTAAGCCTCTCCTGTATACTTCTTTTTTTCTAACTTCGCCATTTAAATCTCCTCTTTTATTATCTATCCTTAGTTTTTTGCATTTATAAAGCTTACTGATATCTTTTTGCCAGCGATATTGTTTTTTTATCTTGCTGCCCGCAATATTGCTAAAAAACTCCGATAAAAAGCTTTATAAACTTTATAAAATGTATGCTATCATGCCATTTATAGCTTGGTTGGTAGTTGCAATTGTTGTCTTGATTGTTTTAATGTTCATTAATTATTTTAATAAATTTGTGATTCTTGGGAATAGGATAGACAACAGCCTTGCGCAGATAGATGTTCAGCTTAGGAAAAGAGCAGAGCTTGTGCCAAACTTAATAGAGACAGTGAAGGGCTATGCAAAGCATGAGAAAGGCATCATAACAGAAGTGACAAATGCAAGAAAAGCGCTGTTGGGAGCAAAAGACATAACATCAAGGGTTAAGGCAGGCAACCAGCTTCAGCAGGCATTAAAGAGCATCTTTGCCCTTGCAGAGAATTATCCTAACCTTAAGGCAAATGAGAATTTCCTGCAGCTGCAGCAAGAGCTTGCAGCAATAGAGGACAAGGTGGCATATGCAAGGCAGTTCTACAACGACAGCATTCTTGATTATAATAATTCTGTAAAGAGCTTCCCAGGAAATATCTTTGCTGGCATATACAACAGGCAGGAAAAGAAATTTCTGGAAATTCCTGCAGAATCAAGGGCTGTGCCAAAGGTGAGCTTTTAGTTCAAGAGCGAGTTGAGCTTTCAATCATTAAGCATGAATTAATTCTTCTTCTGGCAATATATTTTTCTTAGTCAAAATCCAGTCAAGCTTAACCAAATTCTTGACAAAAGAATTTTCCAAATTAAGCTTAAAGTAATCAGACTTGCCTATCCTTCGGGTTTTGCAGACAATTCCGGATTTAATAAAGTAGGGGAAAAAGACTTTCAGGGAGTTATAGCTTACATTGCTGTTTCTTGCTATTTCAGTTAGAGGATAGTCAAAAAAATGAAATGATATCAAAAAGTCAAGAACTCTCAATTTGGGGGTATCCCCAAACTGCATAAGGGAAAAACTTTTGTTTTCTTTAGCTTTCATTTTCTATAATTGAGAATCTATTATTATATTCTGCTGCATGCTCCACTCCCTGTCTGAATGTGTTTTTATATAGCCAACCCAGAAGTCTATGAACTTAAGCCTTTCCTGAAGATTTACCTGCCTTTCTTCTTTAAGTTGTTTGGCGTCTATTTTTATGTCTCTGGCTTCCATCTTATATCCTGCTTATTTAGTATTCCCTCTTAATGCTGTTTCCATTATCCCCATTGCTTTTCATTCTAAGCTTCCAGACATCAAACACAATTATGACAATCAGCGAGATTGCGAATGCTGAAAGCCAGTAGAAAATGCTTACATGGGCTAATTCAAAAAATTTGCTTAAAGGCGTGTAAATAATCAGTATTGTTGCCAAGACTGACGCTATAGAGGCATACACAAGGTATTTATTTGCAAAGAAAGGCAGCCTGTGAACAGGATACCTGAATGACCTGAAGTTAAATGCATTGGCTATCTCAAGGAAGATTAATGCCAGCAGGGCAGAGGTTCTCGCGACTGAAATGTCCTGATTTAATACATTAAGGGTGAAATAGAAAACACCAAGAGTTCCAAGAGCCATGATGCTTCCTGCTGTGACTAAAAACTTTAAAAGCTGCTTATTTAATATGCTTGATTTTCTTCTCGGCTTTGCCTCCATAACATCAAATGAAGGCGGGTTAAACCCAAGCGTTAAAGCAGGCAGGTCATCTGTGACAAGGTTCATAAAAAGTATCTGCAAGGCCAGCAAAGGCAGGGGCAGGCCAAGCAGAATGCCCAAAAATATTACCATAAGCTCTGCATAGTTGCATGAAAGCTGATAACTGATGAATTTTTGTATGTTGTTGAATATTGTCCTGCCCTCTTTTATGGCATAGACTATTGTGGAAAAGCTGTTGTCTTTCAGTATAAGGTCAGCCGCCTCTCTCGAGACATCTGTTCCTGTCTTGCCCATCGCCACCCCTATATGGGCCTCTTTTAGCGCAGGCGCGTCATTGACGCCATCGCCAGTCATTGTCACAATCTCGCCATTCTGCTTCAATGCCTTTACAATCCTTAGCTTATGCTCTGGCCTTACCCTTGCGAAAATAACTATCTCATTTACAACCCTTGAAAGCTCGTGGTCTGTTATTTTGTCTATCTCATCTCCTGTAATAACCTTCCCGCTGTCTAAAATCCCAATCTCCCTTGCTATTGCTGCAGCTGTCTCCTTGTTGTCCCCTGTAATCATTTTTACTTTAATCCCTGCAATTCCTGAAAGCTTAATTGCCTCTGCCACGTCCTCTCTTGGGGGGTCGAGCATTGCAACAATCCCCAGAAATACAAGATTGCTCTCAAAGTCATCCTTTTTTATGAGGTTTGTTTTTTTGTATGCAAGAGCCAAAACCCTGTGCCTCTGTGATGTGAATTTTTTATTAACCTCAATAATCCTGTCTTTTTCCCTTTTCGTAAGCATCACAAGCCTGTTTTCCATTTGTATGTACTTGCATTTTTCAATAAGAAACTCCAAGGCGCCCTTTGAATAAACATAATACATCTTGTTTTCCTTGGATAAAACACTCATCATCTTTCTTTCAGAGGTGAAAGGAATTTCCTCCTCCCTTTCAAACTTCAAATCCTCCCTGAATACCCCTGCCTTTGCTGCCATAATAAGCAATGACACCTCTGTCGGGGTTCCAATCGCATTATACTCGCTGTCAGTTCCCTTTCTCTCTATCCTTGAATCATTGCACAAGGCAGATGCTTTCAATAACAATGACAGAGGAGCATTTTCATTAACATCAATCTTTTTTCCCCTGTTAAAAAATTCGCCTTTTGCCTCATATCCTGCCCCTGTAACATCAAACATCTTGCCATCTGCAAACACATTTTTTACTGTCATTTCGCCTGTTGTCAAAGTGCCTGTCTTGTCGCTGCATATGACAGTTGTTTCGCCGAGGGTTTCAATTATGGACATTCTGTTAACAATTGCATTCTTGCTCGCCATTCTGTAAGCTCCATTGGCAAGCGTCGAGATTAGAACAACAGGAAATCCTTCAGGAAATGCTGAAACAGCAAGGGCAATGACAACAATAAGAATATCTACAACATTGGAATAAGAAAAAGGAACCCTTGCCAGCATAATAATGCCTGTAATTGCAGAAACCAATAATGCAATGAACACCATAATCTTTGCAATGCTGTTTACTTTCTTTTGCAGCAGCAATTCCTTTTCAGCAGTTGAAATCATTCCAGCAATCTTGCCGAACTCTGTATCCATGTTTGCATGCAGGACTTTGGCTATGCATCTGCCACTGACAATATTGGTTGCCATGAATATCATGTTGTTTCTTTCGTAGTTCTTCTCGCTCTTTGCAGAGAACTTCCTGATTTCCTGAGACTCCCCTGTCAGTATAGACTCATCAGCCTGCAAATCCCTCTCCTCAAGGATGAGGCAGTCTGCTGGCACCTTCTCCCCGGTCCTTAAGACAATAACATCTCCTATAACAATCTCTCTTGACTGAACCTCTGTCTCTTTGCCGTCCCTGATAACAATTGACACAGGCATGACCATCTGCTTTAATGCCTTGATTGCCCTTTCTGCCTTATACTCCTGAAAAAATCCTATTGCCACAATTGCAGCTAAAACAACAGAGATGGTGTATGCTGTGGCAGTTTCCTTGACAAAAAATGATATCAGGACAGCAGCAAGAAGAAGATAGACAACAAAATTCTTCTTTATCTGCCTTAGAAGAATCTTCAATGGCGAGATGTGAATAAGCTCCTTTATCTCATTGTACCCGTACTGCTTTAATCTTGCCTCAGCCTCTTTTTGGGTTAGTCCATTCCACTTCATAAGAAACATTGCAAAGTTTTATTTATTAAGCTTGTGTTTTAGTCATTCTTTACCCACTTCAACTTTGTTCTCTTCCTCGCTTTCATCTTCACTGCTGTTTCTAACTGAAAAGATTATCTCAAGGAATCTAAGTATTATCTCCAGCCCCGTGATAAAGAAAAGATAATAAATGACATTGCTCAATAGGAAGGGTATTTTTGAGAACTGCAAAACAAGCAATTCAAACGAGAAAAATTCTGGAGACAAAAGAAAAACAGCTAATATTGTAAAAGGAAATAATTTTGCCAGATCTCTTGATAAATCCTCTTTATAGTAAGATGTCATTCTCACAGAAGCAACAATAGCTGCAGATATCAAGAGTATAGTTTCTACATTCTGTTTGGACAGCAGTATAAGAAAAACTGCCAATATAGCAAACCAGAAAAATACAATGAATGGCAGCACTATTATGTACTCTGCAAAATAAAGGATGACTGCAAGAAATTTTCTCCAGCCCGGGCGCTCTAATTTGTTATATTTTCTTAAATCCAGCTTTATAATATCTTTTCTTGCAAGAAATCTATAAAATTTCCATATAAACATAGTATAAATAACAATCAAAAGGGTAAAAACAAAAAGGTTTATTATGGCTGCATAATGCGGAGGAAGAGAATTCATAACTCCCGTATATGTTTCTATAGTCTTTTGCAAATACGCCTCTTTTATTAAACTGACATTAAGCATGTAACTATTTATTATCTGAGATTTTTAAAGTTTCCGCAATACTTACCTGCCTTTCTGATGTTCCAAACAATAAAAATTCATGTTCGTTTTTGTCATATAACTATAGCAAATGACATTAGTTTTTCACCAATTTTTATGTCATTTGCTATCTATCAAAGGCGCTTTTTTGGTGAATTATGAGCATCCTTTGCTATAACAGAATTTTCTATACCTTTGTTCTTGATATGCTGAGTAGAGATTTCTCCTATCCTTTCTTTGTTTTAAAATAATAAATAATCAATGCAATTCCTCCAAGCGCTGTAAAAACTACAAGAAGCGCATTAGTAAGAAGTTTGTCATTTAATGAGATTATTGCTGTTCTGAAGGCAAATATCATAAAAAGATAAACAACAAAAAAGAAAAATGTCTGGGATAGAATCTGCCATCCTTCAATCTTGCTTTCAGATATTACCTTTCTCAGATAAACTGCTATTGCGAAACCTGCGCCGATTATTATCAAAGCTCCTGTTAGCGCCGGTATAACCCCCAGGATTGTTATTAGCCATCCTGTAATTTCTGGTATGCCAAGCTGTATTAAGGCAAGGTCAATAAAAAGAATGTATATGCTCCATTTCACAACAACAAGGAACAGGTCAAAGAAACTTGGCTTTACTATCTTATCAACTTTTAATCTTTCAAGTCCTTTTCTTAAAAGAAATTTGATTATCTTTCCAATAAAAATGCCTGCCACAACCAAAATAAGTGCTATAAGGAGATTAGCGAAAAACTCTCCGGCAGTCAGCTGAATGGAGCTTACTTTGTTTAATAATGCTTCTTTTACAGAGTTGATTGTTACCATAGCATAATAAGACAAACCGAATTTAAAAAGCTTCTCATTACTCTTTGTATATTTTTTCTAATATTTCTTTTAATTTATTTTTTCTTCTTTCTTCTTCTATTCTTCCTCTTGTTCTCAGGGAGGTAATAAAATTATTTAGCTTATTTAATTTGCTCTTTTCTGTTTCAAACAATAAATTAAGGCCATCGCTTATGGCCCTGTGCCATATTTTCTCTCTCTTCTCTTTGTTTTCTATTTTATCTGAATAAAGAGGAAACCAGCTTTTTTTGGCTTCAACAACAAATTCTTGATGGCTCTGCCTTGCCCAGTTAATAGCTTCTTTGATATTTCTTTTGTAGGTTATGCAAAAAACAGCGATTATCATTGAATAGCAGGAGTCTTCTGTTCCGACTCGGTTTCCAGACATTTTTCCATGATTGCATATCTCAGAAAGCTTAACTAAACTCAATTTTTCATTAGTTGCCTCTGCAAGCCAGTCATCTCCTTTAAATCCTCCAATTTTTGCCCCGTATGCCCCATGGTAAGAAGAAGCCTTAATTCCGGGAAGATAATATAAAGTGTATGCATTTTCAATTAACCTGCAAGCAAATTCCTGCTCCTCGCCTGCTTTGTTGGGCCATGTTGCAAATTCAGGAAATCCGCCAACATCCAAGTATTTTTTTCTTTCAATTATAAAATGACCCCATGTTTGATATACTTGAATTGGCTTGAATATCTTTAGGTTTTTATTTAAGAATCTTTCTTTATTCTTTAGATAATTTTTAGGAAATGACTGAAAATTTGCTTTTAATCCATCTTTAAAAAATACTTTTGTTAAATCTTCTTCGCTTGATAATAAGCGAGGGTATGAACGGTGGTTATATGTGGGCAGCACTAGCGTAGCAAAGTGTTTGTCTACTTCTTCTATTTTCTTTATCGCAATCATTGAAATAAAGCTCAAATAAGGCGCAGGAACACAGTCATCATCTAAAAAGAATAGATATCTTCCAGAAGCACGTTTTGCTCCGATGTTTCTTGCAATTGAACTTCCTTTTCTTTCTTTATTTTGTATGTACTTGATTTCTACCCCCTTATGATCTGCCTCCCTAAACAGTTCTTTTACTACCTCTTTAGTGTGATCATTTGAAGCATCATCAACAATGACAATCTCTTTTATTGGTGATTTTTGGAGCAGTAAAGCTTTTATGCATACTGACAGGGGATTATACTTATAATCCTCAGATTTTTTGCCAAAAGGGCATCTGTTATATGTAGGAATTATCGCGCTTATATCTGCCCTTTTTGCCGGGATATTCATCTTTGCCAGATAATTTTGGCGATAAAAGTCCTTCCTAAATTCTTTCAATAAATCCTCTTTTTTTAGCTCCATAATTCAAAAATTAAGGAAAACCTTTTTAAAAGGCTTACTATTTAGATATAAATGAACATATTATTTGTGACTCCATGTTATATGCCAATAAGTTCTGGGGGCATAGAAAGCCAGGTAAGGACTATTTCCCAGTCCTTATCTCAATCACATAATTGCTATGTAATTGCCCCTTCAAAAGATAAGGAAACTATTTCAATGGAAAATAAGGTAAAGGTCTATAGAACAAAGATAGTCAATCCTGCTTTTAGAGAAGAGGCAGATGCCATAAGAGATTATAATTATTTTAATAATGTAATAAAAAAGGAAAAGATAGATAAGATTATTGCAAACAATTTTTACACGTGGGTTAGCCCAATAACTACAGCTGCTTTGTTATCTGCAGCAAGAAAGAATAAGATTCCTGTTTATCTTAGGGTTCACAATTATTGCACAAAAGAAGGTGCAGACATGTTAAAATCTCCCCATTGGAAAAAGTATTTGTGTGCCAGCGAGAGCTTGGCAAATCAGATAATCTCGCTTGGTGCTGGTAAAGATAAGATTGTTGTAATCTATCCTCCAGTAAACACAAATAATTTTTTTCCTAAAAATGATAATTCTATCAGAAAAAGATTTTTTATTCCTGAAGGCTCTATCTTAATTATGCAAGCAAGCAGAATTGCTGGAGACAAGAATACCTTTGATGAGAAAGGAATTTCTCCTTTATTGAATATTTTTTCAAAATTAAAAGACAAAAACAGCCACCTGCTTTTTTGTGCTGCCAAGACTACTGCAGAAAATGCCGAGGATTTTAATTCAGCGCTATTAAAAATCAAGGAGATTGCAAAAGATTTGTTCATTTCTGGCAGAGTTCATATACTCTCTGTTGAGCCAGAGGGCATGCCAAGAGCATATAACAATGCAGACATATTCATTATGCTCTCAAAAATAGAAACTTTTGGGTCAGTCTATGCAGAGGCGATGGCTTGTGGCTTGCCGGTAGTCGGTAGTGATGTTGAAGGGATTAACGAGCTAATTGTCAATGGAAAAAATGGGTTTTTGGCCGAAACTAACTCATCAGATATTTCACGAAAAATCAGAATACTTCTGAGCGATAAGGGATTGGAAAATAAAT
>JACOYM010000076.1 GCA_016181905.1 Candidatus Pacearchaeota archaeon
TCCTTGTCATTGTAACATTAACTGCCCCGCCATCTAGGCTGTAGAAGCATGTTGCATTCTCATTTGTGCTTACATTAAATTCCAAACTTGTCGCAGAGTAGTTCTTTGCAAGCGGAGAGATAACCGATACCAATGGAGGAGTTAAGTCTTTGCTGAATGTTACAGTGCTTGTCCTGTTCCAATTATCAGCAGTATCATTACAATAAAAGTTGACAACATAGCCGCCGTCTGCTATGCTTGTGTTTGATGCATTAAATCCTCTGTTAGCAGTGTCATTTGAGCTCATTGAATAATTGAAAAGGCCGCTGTTTAAGCTGTACCAGCAGCTTGTTGTAGACTCTCTTATGCTAACATTAAACCAGATTGATGTATTTCCTGCAGTATAGGTTATATTAGTAGGGCTTACTATGGTTACATTTGGGATAGTTGTGTCTATTCCGAAGTGTCTTATTTCTGTGCTATTCCAGTTGCCTGAGGTATCATTACAATCGAATGTGACATTATAAATTCCTTCTGCAATGCTTGCGTTTGTTGCATTATATGAGGTAAGTGAGGTATTGCTCATTGAATAATTGGCAACTCCCCTGTTAAGGCTGTAGCTGCAATTGCTAATGTTAACATTATCAGTTACTGTAATATTAAATGTTATACTTGTTGCTGAATAGTTTTTTATCTCAGGCCTGACAATTGTCACCTGAGGGATGGTTGTATCATTGACTGTGACTGAAATATTTGTAGAATTTGTAAATCCTGTGCTGTTGACAGTTGTAACAGTAATATTGTAAACACCAGGTGTTGAAGCGCTTGCATTAAACCAAAAGAATATCTGGCTGGTGCTTGAAGGAACTACTGTTATATTTGAGATATTTATCAAGAAACTTAAAACTGTTGATGTATTTTGGAATATATAATTAGTCACACGAGAGCCATTGCCCCCATATGAAAGATTAACCGCGTCAAATCCAAGGTCAAGATTTCGAAGAGTGAAACTTGATGGGAGGGTTATATTAACCTGTGTTATATTGTCTATCCCGCCCTCATTAGTGTTGTTTACAGAAATATTGTATATATAGCCCCTGTCCTCTCTTACTGAAAAGTTATATCCATCAACCAGACTAGATACCCTGATAATCCCTGCGCCAACAGCAAAATACATGAATGCTATGGCTATAAACACTGAGAATGCCAAGATAATCCAGACAGAGATTTTTGCCTGCTTGTCTTTCACAGAAACTTTTGCTTGATTGCTCATTTGTCCTCTTTTTAATATCCCTCTACTCTTTTTTAATGTTCTAAATAGAAAAATGTTATTTATAAATCTTTCGGAAATTTATTTTTTGGAAAAGATCTAAAAAATCTCCGAGGATAAAATCAAGAGAGCATTTTATGCTGGCAAAAACATTTTGGAAAAATATATAAATTCTGCATGTTCACTTAAATCATGAAAAAAATCACAAAAAAGAAATTTGCCTTAATGCTGGTATTTTTATTTGTGGTTTCAGCGTCTTTGGCTGCTTATTATATGATAAGCCAAGATAAATTACAAAACCAGAATTCACAAACATCCTATGCAGTAAAGTCAGTTCCAATAACATACGAAAATATTGAAAATATTTTGTCAGGCAATGATATGATAAGAATTCTGCCGGAAAATTCTGTAATCTCGCTGGAATTCTATAACTTCAACACAGGCAGCAGGTTGCAGGAAAAATCTTATGTGCTTAAACGAGGGGCTGTCAAAGAGGGGGCAGCAATAAATCCTGACATAACACTCTCTATGCACTCAAAATATTTTAATGAGCTTACTGACCAGAATTTATGCAGCACAATCAAGAAAGCAAAAAACAATAATGATTTGGGGGCAGAGGTGCGCATCTCATATGCTGCACTTCTATGGAAATATAAAAGCGTTCTGAAATACAAGGATTGTTTTGGATTGTAGAGTTGATGGCTTGTAGGACTCGGGCATTGCGGGCATAATGCTGCTGCATACATAATATAGTATGCAGCAAATGGCAGGCGTATTTTTATATAAAATTAGCTTATATAATCTCTCGTTGAGCGAAAGATTTATAAAGCTACCAAAGTTATATATATTAGTAACTTTGGTCAATCATAAAAATGGCAGAAATACCACCAATACTTAAGCTGAGAAAACTGGCACAGAAAGACGTAGCCAGTGCTCAAGATAAAATTGTTGAGGAGACTTTCAAAGTTTTTGGTAAAACCGCAGTATTGCATGGCGGAACAGGCATATGGAGATGTTATAAAGGAAATAGGTTTTCTGAGGATGTAGATGTTTATATACCAAAAGATTTGAATAAACTTAATTTGATTTTCGAAAATTTAAGAAAAATAGGATTTATCGTTGAAAAGAAGAAAATCGGAGAAAATATTTTGCATTCTAATTTGAAATTAGGCAGAGCAATTGTTAAATTTGAGGCATTTTTTAAAGAAATTAAAGGCGAATTAAAAGAGTACGAGAAAGTAGATGGAAATGTAATTACTATTTACGCTTTAATTCCAGAGGAGCTTATACGAGAAAAAATAAATGCCTATCAAAACAGAAGAAAAATAAGAGATCTTTATGATATATTCTTTTTATTAAGGCATATTAAAAATAAAGATGAAGTTTCAGGCGAATTAAAAAAATTTATTAGGAATTTTAAAAATCCGGTGGATGAAAAAGAAATTAATAATTTGATTATCGAAGGCATTGTGCCTGATGCCAAAGGAATGTTGAATTATATAGAAAGGGAGATTTAAGTATGGGAAAGAAAAAATATCAGGATAAAATAAGAAGTTTATTTGAAAAAAGCCCGGTAGTTGCTTTTGGCTCTATTAAAATGATAGTCAGGGATAAAAAAAATGTAAAACAATATGCAAAACAGGTAATTCGGAATTTAATTAAGCAGAATAAAATAAGAAAGATAACAAAAGGATTTTATACAATTTATGAAGATCCTTCTTTGGCTGTTTTCTGCTTTTCAGGGTATCTTGGGGTTCAGAATGCAATGAGCTTTCATAACCTATGGGAACAGGAAACTGTGCCAATAATTCTTACTGCAAGAAATGTTCGGAGTGGAAGGCGAGAGGTATTTGGGGCAAACACTATAGTCAGAAAGATAGACAAAAAATATCTTTTTGGCTTTGAATACTATAAGGACGGGGATTTTTATTTTCCTTACTCTGACATAGAAAAAACCTTCATTGATATGGTTTATTTCAGGCAGCCATTAGATGCTGAAGTTATCAGCAGCTTCAGGAAAAAAATCGACAGGAAAAAGCTGGCTGAATACCTGAAAAAATACCCTGAAAGATTTAGGAAAAAGATAAATAATGTTTTAAAACAAAAGCGTGCTTGACAAGTGAAGCAAGAGGGTTTATGTATACTCTGCAAAATATATTACCAAATAAACAAACCAATAATTACTGCTAAATTGTTTTCTATTTTACTTTATGTGTTCAATTGGAATATCTTGATAAAGAGGATTAAACTTCTCCACTGCATCTCATTCCAAAATGAGTAGATTCTGTAGGGAATAGGTCTGTTTGCCCGACTTTTCCATCAGCATAAATTTCACATTTCAGTTTATGCTTTTTTGCAAACTCACATACCTTCTTGAATCTATCTTCTTTACATGTGTCTTTTAAATTTTCCATAAGGATAATAACGCCCAAACTATATAAACTTCACTAATATTTTTTGTTAGTTCACTTTCCTATCTACTGGCACTTTCACAATCCTTAAAAACCCATTCTGCCTCATAAAATAGCAGACTAGGCCGGCGCGATAGCCCTGCGCCATTTGCTAGCGGGCTTTAAGCAGGCTGCAAGAGGGTGAGTGACACAACTGCTAAAAGGTCCTTATTTGGACGTTGAGGTTTTGTCCTGCTCGATCTTGCTTTTGCGAAATGGGTCAGGCCCTGACCGGAGCAGCCCTAAACATGAGTTAAGGTGCTTGCAGGGTAGCAAAACTGAGGAAGAATGAGGGAAGCTTTTTAATGGATGTGAGGCAAGCCCTTGAGTCTGCGCTTAATTTTTAATTAAAGTTAAAAATGAAAGAAGTTAAGATTAAACTGCCAGATACGCTTTCACTTGCACGATTGTGTATGGAGCTAAAGAACTGCAGATTAAATCACCTTGAATTTAATAGTGAGCTAGGCAGGCTTAGTTACGAGCCTTCCTATGATTTTATCCCGCAATTTTTCAGAAATGAATCGGACACGTTTAAGATAATAATTGAAAAATCTTGTAAATACTTTACTGAATTAAAGAGTATTATAGAAAAATTTAGAGGGGATAATAAAGATATAGATGATAAAGACATTGTCTACATTCTTAACCGCCCAAGAGAGCCCATCAATGAGAATGAAAGGCCTGCTTTTTTTCAGATTGCATACAAAATTGCTGCTTTAGAAGATAAATGGCCTATTTTTCCTGGCTCAACACCATATAATGAAATAAGGAACGAGGATGGAGAGATTTTCACTTTGGAGTATATTAGCTCTGAATTTTCTAAGAAAAAGAAAGAAAGGCTTTTTAAGTTAATCCAGCAGTATTATGGCGGGCCTTTAGTAAAAGAAAGAAAAGTAATAACCCGGCCAGAAAATGCTCCTTTTATTGTTATGGCGTTGAATTATGCACCAGCAGCAGGTTCGGCAAATATGCTTTTAGAATTGTTTGGAAAAAGAAGAATAGACGAAGACTTAGATAAAACACTAGCTGAAGTTAAAGAGTATCCTGATTTATGGCCTGGGCAGAGCCTATTTGGTAAATATCAAGAAGGTTTAATTCAAATTTGCAAGATAAGGCCTTGGATTAGTGACGAATCAGCCTCTATTGATTTTTGTGATATGTACCTAGGCAAGGATATGAGAAGTCTAAAGAAATATAATGACATTCCTGAAACTTGCCTAAAATAAACTTTAAAAAATTGCAAAGAATATATTTAAATATTCCTTTTCGCTTTAAGTCTTATGAGGATAAAAAGAGAGAATAAAAAGACTTGTAAAAATGGCAAGAAGGCGCAACTTTTTATTATTGCCGCATTGATTATTGTCGGGATTTTGTTCAGCTCAGTCAGCATAACCAATTACATAAAAGGCAAGCCAAAGCCGACTGCATTTTATGACCTTTCTAAAGAAATCAGCTCTGAAAGCAGCCAGGTCCTTGATTATGCAACCTACAAGAGGGATAGTGACGTCAATAAGCTAATAGCAAATTTTACTGATAAATATGCAAGTTATGCCGGGGAGAATGTTGAGCTGGTTTTTGTTTATGGAAACACAAACAGCTTGATAATAGAGAACTATACATTAGTGGATACCGGGGGCGTGTGCGCTGACCTTGGTGAAGGCAGTTGCTCTGGCATTTATGGCTCAAAACGAACTAAAGAAAGCAGCACAACAACCCCAAGCGACAGCTCTGTAAAAATAGACATTAGCAATGCAACATATAATTTTCAATTAAATCCCGGGGAGAATTTCTTTTTTGTAATAAAAAAGGAGATAGGAGGGGAGCAGCATATCGCAACACCTCAATAAAAAATAAAATGCTTGGCAATAAAGGATTAAATAAAAGAGCGGTAAGCGAAGTTGTAGCATATGTCTTGCTGATTGTAATATCATTGAGCATAGCAGGGATGATTTATGCGTGGCTGAGGTTTTATGTTCCAGGGCAAGAGCAAAAATGCCCTGACAATGTTGCAATAGTGATAAAGGAGCATCTATGCACTGCTGAGAAGAATATAAACATCACTTTGCAGAATAAAGGATTGTTTAATTTAAGCGGCTTTTATATTTATATGAGCAATGAAACAGGGGCATTGCCTATACTTGAGCCAGCATTTAAATCTTCGAGCAGGACATTGAGCAACTCTGAAAGGGGTTATATGCTTTTTGAGTCGCCCCTTCTTCCTGGTGAAGAATTTAATATGGCTCTTTCATATTCCCTGAATAACAGGATAGAAGAGATTGAAATAGAGCCTTTCAGGTGGCAGGACAAAAAGGTTGTGCTGTGCAGGGACGCAATAATAAGGGAGAAGGCGCAGGGATGCGGGTAGATGGCAAAAGAGAAAACAAATGAAAAAATAAGAGAATTGAAAGGCGCAAATATGGATATTGATTTAACAACCGCCATGGGAAAAATTCATTGGAAACAGGATAAATGCCCTTGGAATAGTGCAGAGGATACAAATGAGCATAGGTGTGCAGTTAAAAATATTTCAATTTGCAGATATTTTAGGGGGATAAAACCATTAGATATTGTTCTTTGCGCTTATCCTGAAAAGAAAGAGCAAATCTTATAATACAAAAGTTTTATTTTCACATCCTCTCCAGAATCTTAATACGCTTATTTACATCAGGATGCGTTGAAAAAAGTTCAGAGAATTTTTTTCTGAATGGGTCTGACATGAACAATGGCGCGACTGCCTTGTTTATCCTTTTGGGATTTTCAGGAGCATGCTCATTTTTTATTTTTTCCAGCGCCTTTATCAGTCCAGTCGGATATCTTGTAAATTTTACAGAAGAGGCGTCTGCAGCATACTCTCTTTTTCTGCTTATGGCAAACTGGACCAGCTGGGTTAATATTGGAGCAAGGATTGCAAGGGCTATTGCCACCAGCATGAGAATTGCATTTCCTTTGCCTCTTTCATCACTTCTGCCATACCATAAACCTCTTAAGAATATCTGCGAGATTATGGCAATCATGCCGATAAGGATTGCTGTTAATGTCATAAACCTTATGTCAAAATTTGCAATATGCGAAAGCTCATGCCCCAAAACACCCTCTAATTCCTGCTTGTTCAATTTTTTCAGGGCTCCTGTTGTCACGCAAATCACAGAATGCTGCGGGTCTCTGCCTGTTGCAAATGCATTTATCTGCTCGCTTTGCATTACATATATTTGAGGCATTGGCATTCCTGAAGCAATAGTTAATCCCTCGACAGAATTATACAACTGCCTGTGTTCTGAAGGGTTGGCTTTTTTTGCGCCAACGCTTGCAAGAGCAACCTTGTCTGAGTTATAATATCCAAAGATAATATAGGAGATTGAGAATATTATTGAAATAATCATTATGAAAAAGAAATAGCCCGGGTCAAATGCCAAGCTGATAACATATCCAAGCAGCAATAAAACTATGAAAACAATTCCTATCAGCAATACAGATTTTGCCTTGTTCCTCTGAATCTGGTCGTGAAAGCTTATTCTGTCAATCATGATAATAGAAAGAATGAGAGGTTTATAAAGTTTTTAGAAATAAATTTGCAGAGAATTATTGTTTTATATGAATTGTATGTTATTAGCAGCCATGTATATGTTAAAAGAATACATAATATATAAACCTGTTTTTTGGAGCATATATAAATTTTGAACTAATCTTTCAAAACAAATTTCTCAATCTGCTTTTCTGCCTGCCCTCTTCTTTTCTGATGCTCTTTCAGGAATGCATTTATCTTTTCAATCAGAATTTCTTTCAACTCAGAAGTCAAAAGCTTTCCGCTTTTGTAATCATCATGAATCTTCTGAAGTTTTTTGTCATCTGGCTCAAAAAACATCTTCAGATACTGGAAGGAAACATCTATATCAGGATTGCCGCCTTTCTGCCTGTGCTCTGCAATTGTCGGCTGCCCTCCTGAAAAAGCATATTTCTTGATTTTTGTTTCAACTTCTTCTGGAGAGTCTGTCATAAATATTGCCCCTTCTTTAGATGAATCCATTTTTCCTGCAATTCCTGTCAGTGGTGGGATAAATGAGCACTGAATTGAAGCTGGCTTGTAATGTCCTAACTTTGGCAGGATATCCCTTGTCAATCTGAAATGAGGGTCCTGGTCAACTGCATGAGGAATTAGGCAGGGTATTTTCTTGCCTTTCAAAACAGATGGTAAAAATGCAGGAACAGCCTGCATTGCAGTGTAAAATATTTCCCCTATGTTTGCTTCATTATCAAAGCCAAAAGATGACTTAACCATCGAAAAGGTTATTTTCTTGGCAACCTTGCACGCCTCCGGATACATTAAGTTAGCGTGTTTTGTGTCAATTAAAAAATGTGTTTTTTTCTCATCAAAGCCCAATGCAATAACATCGAGCATATTGTCTTTCAGGTATTCCTGAACTTTCTCATAGCTTATATCTTTAAACAAAAATTTTTCTTCATTAGGGAACTGGAACCACAATTCCACATCAAATTTGTCCTGCAGCCATTTTGTAAACTCCCATACAAAAATATGCCCTATATGAATTAGTCCGGAAGGCGCCCTGCCTGTGTACAAAAAAAATTTATTTCCTTTTTCATATTCATCAAGAAGCCAGTTTAAGTCGCGGTGGGCAAAGAACAACCCTCTCCTTAACATTGGATGTAACTCACCAGTATGTTTTTTTATTCTCTCAAGAAGCTTATTGTCTATTTTAGAAACCCCAAACTCCTTAACCAGCTTTTCATAATCAATCTCCCCCTTGACTTCCCAAGGGGTTATCTTGAACTCCTGGGATTTGCCATCTTTTTCTTTCACTTCTTTGCTCTCTTTTTTTACCATAAATAGAATAAAAATAGGATTGTATTTAAATCTATCTTTAGGAATATATATCTCAGTTACTAAAAAGATTTAAATATATGCTTCTTATCCTAATCAAGAGGAGAAAAAATGAAAAAAGGGAGATTCTTTGCATTAAGCATATTTTGCGTATTTTTATTCCTGATGATTGTGGCAATTTCTGCTGTATCGGCAGAAATCATGCTTAATCAGCCGGGCGAGGTTTATAATTTAGATGACGAGCTTTTTGTTTCAGCTGCATTGAAAAGCCCAGCAGACTCCAGCGGCTTGTTCAGGATGTCCTTGCTATGCAATGCCAATGAGAAGGATTTCTACATAAGCCCTGCAAAGCTCTCTGCGAGTATAGAGAAGAAATTTGAGACATATCTGCCATTAAGCAACTCCTTCCTTGAAGGAGACAGGGGAAGGTGCAGGGTTACAGCAAGATACTTGAGCGAGAGCGCAGAGACAATAGGCTTTGAGCTAACAGACAGAATAGATGCAACATTAAAAATGAATAAAAGCATCTTAGATCCCGGGGAGGGCATTCTTATCGAGGGAGAGGCAATCAAGGCAAACAAAAAAGCAGCAGAGGGATATGCCCAGCTGTCTGTTATAGGCACAAACATTTCTGCCGGGAAGGCTGTTGAAAGGGGAAAATTCACAATAAATTTTTCCATGCCTGAAAATTCCAAGGCAGGGGCATATGCAGTTGCAATAAATGTTTATGAAAAAGACAGCCAGGGAGGCATATCAAACCAGGGCGCAGCAACAGCCAGCATAACGATAAAACAGATTCTGACAAATATAGAGATAGTAATGGAAAAGCAGGATTATATGCCTGGGGAGAATTTGAGCATAAAGCCTGTTTTGTACGACCAGGCAGATGAGATAATCGACAGCGAGATAAGCCTAAGCATAATTGATGTAAATGGCAATGGCATTCTCGAGCAGCTGGTGAAAAGCGGAGAGGAGATATTATTTCCTTTGGCAAAGAACTCAACTCCTGGCGGATGGAAGGCAATAACAAAGGCATATGGCAGGGAGAAAGAAAAGGTATTTTTTATCAAGGAGAATGAAGAGGCTTTATTTGATATTCAAGGCAATCTTCTTAAGGTGGCAAATACAGGAAATGTTCCTTACAGAAAGAATATTGAGATTAAGATAGGCAATCAGACAGAGATAATACAGCCAGATATTAATGTTGGGGAAAGCAGGATATATGAGCTTGAGGCTCCTGACGGGGAGTATGAGATTATTGTGAATGACGGCACAAATTCAATCCAGAAAACCTCTTATCTAACTGGAAATGTGATAGGTGTAAATGAATTGACAGCGATTAAAGACATATTTTCAAAACATCCTATGGTGTGGGCATTCTTGGTGTTAATTATGGGCATGTTTGTCTTTATTACAGGAAGAAGGATGATAAAGGATAGGGTAACAATAGCGACAGAGCCTGTGTTCAAGGAAAAGGGATTTATGAAAGTGAAGCCAAAGGCTGATGAAGGTGTTAGAAAGATATCAGCGGGGCAGGGGCAAAGGGCTGTCTTAAAAAAGCCAGTAAGAGAGGCAGAGCCGGGCCTTGTGGAGCATGGAACAAGGGAGGATGCATGCATTGCAGTTGTAAAGATAAATAATTATGAGCAGATAAAAAAAATAGCTGAGGCGAACAAAGCCATAACAGGCATCGCAGATATTGCAAATAAAAAAAAGGCTGCTGTGTATAATTCACCAGAGCATATACTGCTGGTTTTATCCCCTATGCTAACAAGAACATTCAAGAATGATGCAAGCATGGTAAAGATTGCGTCAAGGATTTCCAGTGCATTGAATGAGTATAACAGAAAAGCCAGGGATAAGATAGAGTATGGTATAGGGATTAACTCGGGCGCTATAATCTCAAGGATTGAGAATGGCATATTGAAGTTTACAAGCCTTGGAAATGCGCTTGCCTTGGCGAAGAAGATTGCTGATGCTGCAAAGAATGATGTGTTGTTAAGCAGAATAACATCTCACAATGCAATGGCAGAGGTAAAGACAGAAAAGAAGAATATTCAGGGGCTGGATGTTTATTCTATAAACAGGATTGTTGAAAGGGAAGAAAACAAGGAATTCATACAGAAATTCATGCAAAGGCAGAAGGAGAGGGAAGGCTTGGATGAAAAGCTGCAGAGAGAGCCATTCTAATAATTTCAAGCTTATCATGCTTGATTTTGACGGCACAATTGTTGATACAAAGAAGCTGTATTATTCTTCTATACTCAGAGAATTGAAAAAAGCAGGCCATCACAGCGGGCAGGCAGAGAAAAGGCTTATAGCAAATCTTGGAATGAGGCTGCCTGAGCTTCTCAAAAGGATTGGCGTAAAAAACAAGAAAAAGGTAGAAATAATCAAGGGCAAAATAAACAATTATGTAATAAAAAATTCAGAAAATATCAAGAGATGCTCGCATGTTGATGCAATCAAGAATTTAAAAAAAGATTTTCATGTCGTGGTTATTTCAAACTCTGTAAGATCATTTATCAGAAAAATTGCAAGGAGATTAAGGATTGAAAGCTATTTTTCCCGCATCATTGGAGGCGAGAGTTTTGTTGACAAGGCAAAAATGTTCAAAAGTTTATTTATGGAATATAGGATAAAGCCGCATGACGCAGTTTATGTCGGCGACAGGGCGTATGACGCAATTGTTGCAAGAAAGGCAGGATGCAAGAGCATTATTATAGCAAACACATGCAGCTGGAATTCCCTGCCGGACATCATGAAGGCAAAGCCGGATTATGTTGCTGGAAGCCTGAAAGGGCTGAAGAAAGTTCTTGCAAGGCAAGGAAGATAGCATTTGGCGATGAAGACAAGAGGGATTATAAAAAACAGCAATGAGAGTATAAGTAACTTTATTGGTTAAGTTCTATGGTTACACAAATTATAATGCCTTCATCACCGCATTCACAACCGCATGCCTTACATCCCTGTCATTCTTTTCAAGCTCGCCGAATAAAATATTTATTTCTTTCTGCATTTTATTCTCTTTTCTCTTGATGCTGCCTTTTATCCCCTTCAGCCCTGCATAAAGCATTATCTCCTTGTCTGAAGTAAAATACAGGGGGAACCCCCAGGTTTTTGTTTTTGGCAAGAGTTTTTTCAATGCGGGGATGTTTTTTGCCATAATGCCCGATATTATTTCTGCTGAAAAATCATCCAGATTTTTAATGCCAGCAGAGTTTTTTGATTTTCTGTTTGTCTTTATTTTATTTGAGATTATTTCCAGAATTTTATGCCTCACATCATTCTCGCCTCCGGCAATGCTGGAGAGGCTCATTTCATACTTTCTTATCGTCTTCAAGATTTTTTTCTCAAAATACCCCGCAAAGCACTTCTTGCACAGCCTTGACTTGTTTGTAAATTCATAAACAGGTTGTGTTTTGCATTTTTGGCATGACATTTTTTATTTTGCTCTCTTTTAATTTTATTTTTTTGATTCAATAATTTTTATCTCTTTGATTTCGTGCTTTGAGTATTTCTGTATAAGCTCTTTTGCTTTTTCAATAAGCTCTTTATTATTCTTATTGTCTTTTGCATCTTTGACAAAGGCGCTTGGCCCGGGCTGTTGTGGAATAAGAAGAATGCCTTTTATTTTGGCTTCCTTGGCTATCAGCTCAATCTCCTTGTTTTCTTTTTCATTCCTGCCGAGAATAATCTTTCCGTTGTAAAACTGCCTGCCAATCTTAAGCAGCTTAATGTCTCCTTCAGATATTTTATTTTCATTTTCAAGAAATGTTTTTATCCTCTCTGTCAGTTCTTTTTCGCATAAAAGGCATCCTCCTGCAGGAGACGGATAATCTATTTTGTATTTCTTAGCCAATTCAATTTGTTTTTTTCTCTGCCTTCCCTGAATGTCAAAAAATCCTTCCCTGTCAAGCAGTTTTAATCTTTCAAGCTCTGTTTCTGGCAGGAGCTTTGCGCTCAAAGGGCGAAGAAGTTTTCCTTTTAATCCTGATTTATTCTCAATTATGTCCATTGCCTTTTTTCTCTGTGACATCGGCCTTTCGCCAATGACTTCTCCAGTAGCTATAATATCAAATCCATCTTTTTCCATGATTTCTTTTGCCTTCTTGAACATGAAAATTCTGCAGTCTATGCACGGATTTATTCCTGCTCCATAGCCGTACCTTGGGCTTCTTATCAAGTCCAAATACTCGACAAGCAGTTTTCCTTTAGTGCAGTCTATAACCCTCAATTTAATTCCTTCTTTCTGGCAGAACCTAAAAACGCAATATTTATCAGCGCAGCAGCCCTCGCCGAAAGGCAAAAGAAACAGCAATGCCTCCATGTCATCCTTCCCAGCCTGCTCCTGCATAATCCTGCATGCCAATCTGCTGTCCAATCCTCCTGACAGCAAGACAAGGGCTTTAACTTTTCTGGCTTTTGGATTTTGTTTCTTTGTGTTTTGTTTTGCTTTTTCTTTTAAACTTTTCTTCATAGATAAGCTTAGAAATAAAGATTTATAAAGATTTTATATTACAAGGTTTTATGAAAGTCTTAATAAAGGTGTTTATAGTTCTAGCAATAGTTTTAGTGTTGGTTATTGCAGTATTCTTAATTAAGCCATTCATTAACGGGATTAATGGGGCGCCGACAAAATCAACGCAAACAGCCACAACTCCAGCGACACCTATAACTTATTCCAATATTGAACAGCAGCTTTCCCAAAATTCAATGGTAAAGGCATTGCCGGATGATGCTGCTCTTTTGCTGAGGTTTTATAATTTTGGCACAGGCGAGAGGCAGTGGGAAAAATCATATGTTTTGAAAAAGGCATATGTGAAAGAGATGAAAGAGGGCGCAGCAGAGAACGAGAAAACAGATATAATTCTTTCAATGCATTCAAAATACCTGAAAAAGCTTACAAACAGAAATCTTTGCTCTGTAATCAAGAATGCAAAGGCGAATGGAGATTTGGGCTTTGACACAGCATTGTCAACAGCGCAGCTGCTCTGGAAAAAAGGCTCTGCAACTTTAACTTTTGATATTATAGGAATATTG
>JACOYM010000050.1 GCA_016181905.1 Candidatus Pacearchaeota archaeon
CGAATGAAAGAACATGCTATGCTGCAGGCGGGGCGCCGATTATTGGCGGGCAAGGCATTGTCTTGAAAACAACAAATGGCGGAGAGACATGGGAACTGCAATCACTGCCGACAACAGAGCCATTAAGGGCTATAAAATGTGTTGATGCAGAAACATGCTATGCTGCAGGCGAGGGCATTATCCTAAAAAAATCAGCCACAACACCATGGACACTTGCCAACCGCAGCGGCCAGACGCTATGGGGCATTGAAGCAACAAACTCTCTTAATGCTGTTGCTGTTGGAAATCTTGGAACACGCTTAAGAACAACCAATGGAGGGTTAAGCTGGAGCGGCTATATGCCTCCAATATCAGGAACATTCCAGCCGACTCTTTCAAGCATTATTTTTATTGATGAAGAGCATGGATGGGTTGTTGGAGAGGAAGGAGTTCTGCGATATACAGATGATGGAGGCGCAACATGGACAAATCTAAATTCAAGCGAAACCCTTGGCCTCAGCGACATATTCACCTTAGATGGGGAAACCATCTGGACATGCGGCTCATTCTCGCATATCTCAAAAAGCACTAACTCTGCCTCATCCTGGACAGATTACAGCATTCCGCCTGTTGGAGGATGTGGCGAGATAGAATTCGCAAATTCCACATTTGGTTGGCTGTTTGGCAATGGAGGAATTTTGCACAGCAGTGATGGGGGAGAAAGGTGGGAGATGATTGCAGGATTGGAACGCCTTGTATTTTTCCGAGATATTGAATGCTTTGGCCCTGATTTATGCTATGGTGTAGGTGATGACGGCGTTATTATACGATATGGAGAGGCAGAAGAGCCTGAAGAGATGCCTAATGAAACCGAAACACCATCTGAAGAGGATGAGGAGGAGCCAGGACAACCAAGAGTTAATACAAGCATACCGCCAGTGCATGTTTCATGCCCTGCAGTTATGGATGATTGCGAGGCTGGCTGGTTCCCTGATTTTGAATACAGCAGCGTAGGCTGTGTTGTTAACTATACTTGTGTTCGGGAAGAGTCATTGCAGCTAAAGCTAAATGAAGCGCTTGAAAGGGCTATATCAAAAATACCTGGCTTAAGCGCAAATGAGCGCATTAATGTTTATGCTGCAAAAAGCGACGGCAGCAAGAAGGTGTGGGGGATAATTATAGAAAACAAAAAGGTTAAGAATATCAGCCTTTCAAAGGTAGAAGACTCCACTTTTAATGCAGAAACAAGCATGCAAACCCTGGAAAGGATATTGTCTTCTTCTGATGCAGTTAACGAAGCGCTTGCAGCTATAAAGAACAAGGAGATTGTTATTAAGGCAACAACCATTGGCGGGAAGATAAAGCTGGCTGTTGCCCGCATTTTGCTGCTGTTTATCAAAACAAAAAATGCATAGGCAAGGTGCAAGGTTTAGGCTAAATATGGCAAAGCTAAAAGAGGCGCTGTTTTGGAAAAAGCTGAAAACAAAAGGCAAAGACAAGGTTGTGCAGTGTGTATTATGCCCTCACTTCTGCACTCTAAAAAATAATGAAACTGGCAAATGCAGGGTTAGAAAAAATATTAAGGGTAAATTATATTCTTTATCCTATGAACAGCCTGTTTCAATAGCAATTGACCCGATTGAAAAAAAGCCATTATATCATTTTATGCCCAGAACATGCACATTTTCAATTGGCATGGCTGGCTGCAATTTGAAATGCTTAAATTGCCAGAACTGGCAGTTATCTCAATGCAGCGCAGAAGAATTAAAAGTTAATCCTGTAAAGGCAAAGGAGATAGTTATAATGGCTTTAAAATCTGAATGCCCATCAATCTCTTATACATATAGCGAGCCATTTGTTTCTTGGGAATATGTTTTTGATATAGCGAAATTAGCTAAAAAAGATAATCTAAAAAACATTATGGTAACCAATGGCTTCATAAACCCAGAGCCATTGAAAAAGATTCTGCCTTATATTGATGCATTCAATATTGACTTGAAATCAATAAAGGATAAATTTTACAAAGAGGTTTGCGGGGCAAGGATTCAGCCAATACTTGAGGCAATCAAGATTGTGCATAAATCAAGGAAACATCTTGAGCTTACAAACCTTATTATTCCAGGATTGAATGACTCGGATAGTGATATTAAAGAGCTTGTCAAATGGATAAAGGAAAATTTAGGCGAGAATGTGCCTTTGCACTTCTCTGCATTTTATCCATGCTATAAATTAACTAACATTGGGGCAACGCCTCCTGAAAAAGTTATCCATGCAGCAGAGATAGCAAGAAAAATGGGAATGAAAAATGTCCATACAGGCAATATATAAGATTTTAGTGATTTTAGTGTTTAGTTTATTTGTATTTGTTATTATTTTATTTTTTGTTTCTGGGATTAGGATAAATGAGATAATGTATGACTTGAATGGAAGTGATGCAGGAAGAGAATGGGTAGAGGTCTATAATGACGGCAGCGAAAGCCTGAATTTGACAGCATGGAAGTTTTATGAAGATAACCAGAAGCATAACCTAAATTTAATAAGTGGCTCTTGGGTAATAGGGGGAGGAGGATATTTTGTCATAGCTGATAATTCTGCAACCTTTCTGCAAGACAATCCCTCTTATGCTGGAACATTATTTGACAGCTCTTTCTCCTTGCTCAATACTGGAGAAAGCCTTGCCTTATGGAATGGAAGCGAGTATTTTTCCAATACAACATATTCAAGCTCAAGCGGGGCAAATGGTGATGGAAAAAGCCTCCAGCTAATAGATAGTGTCTGGCAATCCTGCCTTCCAACTCCTGGCTCTGCAAATTCGTGCCAGAGCCAGCAGAGCCAGAACCAAACAAATCAAACACAGCAGAATGAAACACAGAACAATCAGACACAGCAGAACCAAACAAACCAGACATCGCAAAATCAAACAACTCAAACAAGCAAAAATATTACACTTAATTACCCATACAATGCCTCTTTCAGCAAGAACATATCAGTTGAGCTTTATGCATACAATCTTGATGATGCAACATATGATGTGAAGCTTGCTGTTTATGATGGGGGGAGCATTGTCTCTGAAACCTATAATGAGAACGAGGCAAAGTGGAAATCATCCACATATTACATCAATGGTGTTTTTTATGGAGCTTATATAAAAAAGAATTTTACATTAAGGATAAATGACAATGACTTTGAAGGGGAGGCAAACATATCTGTTAAATTGAGAAAATCCGGAACAAACAGCGCCTATATTGAATATTCCGGCAGGATAAATATATTAAAAACAGAAAAGGCATATAAGAGCAACGAGAGCATCATAATCATAAATCCTGATGAAGATGCAGAGGAAGATAAAAGCAGCAATGAAGAAGATACGGGGGTTATAAGATTAAATAATGCAGAAAGCAAAACTGAAAAAGGCTCTGGAATGGGCTTAAAAGCTGAAACTGGCAGTGTTATTTTTATGTCACAAACAGAAAAGATAAAGAAGTATGCGATATACGGGTTTGCTGTTTTTTTGATTGCTCTTATTATAATACTGCTAAAATACAGGAGAATTTAAAAACAAGAAATTTCAGATTATAACATGGAGAATGAGATACGCGCATTAATGGTTATAGAGATACTTGGCAGGCCGGTTGAGTATATACTTGAAAGCATGGATAGTATTGTCACTAAAATAGGCGGGGAAAAGGGGGCAAGAATAATAACAAAAAAGGTTCATGAGGCAAAAGCTGTCGAAAAAGCAGACAATCTTTTTACAACATTTGCAGAGATTGAATTTGAAACTGAGAATATTGAAACCCTTTTCAGGATAATATTTACATACAACCCTTCACATATCGATATTATAAATCCTGAGCAGCTTGTTCTTAAGAACACGAGCCTGAATTTGATTGCCAATGAAATAATAAGAAAGCTGCACCAATATGATGAGGTAGCAAAAATATTAAGCATTGAAAGGAATATTCTTGCAAACAAGCTTAGGCAGGCAAATATTCCTGTCTCTGAGATTCCAAGCGCCATGCACCCTGAAATACAAAAGCAGGCAGTCAAGGCTGCTGATAAAAAATCAGGCAGTAAAATAAAAAAGCAGAAAGGCAAAACAAGCAGAAAAAAGAAAAGGGGGATGCATGATGATAAAAGATAGTTTAGGAAGGTTGGAAAGAAAAAGAAAATTTGAGGGATTAGCTGAGTCAGGAAAGCTTGAAATATTATCTTTCGAGGAAATACGCAGAATAATAGGGATAAAGGAAGATTTAACACAAGGAGAGATTAGAGAGGAGATATCTAGGGCATATAACCCAAAATTCCATAGATACTACTAATTCTATACTGAAAGAAATAAGTCGGACAGAGGAAAGAAAAAATAGGGCTAAGTTAGCTAAAATAAAAATTAAGACTTTTTTCTAATGAACAATAAGTTACCGAAACCTTTAAATATACCTATGTATACAAGTGTATATGGAAACCACTATCAGAATAAACCCTGAAACAAAAACAAAGCTTGATGAATTCAGGCAATATAGAAGCGAAAGCTATGATGAATTAGTTAGAAAACTAATTTATCTTGCGAGGATGTGCGAAAAAGAGCCTAAACTTAGCCAGAAAACTATCCAAGAGATAAAGGAAGCTAGAGAAAGAATTAAAAAAGGCGAATTCTATACTGAAGAAGAGGCTAAGAAGATTCTTGGCTTGTAAAGAGATGTATGAATTAAAATTTGATAAAAAAGCAATTGATTTTCTAAGCAAGGCAGAAAAAGATTTGAGAGAAAGAATCTGGAAAAAACTGCAAGATTTCAAACAAGACCCTTTTCGATTTGTTGAGCATCTATAACAAATTGAAGGTGCTAAGCTAAGAATTGGAGATTATAGATTAGTTGTTGATATTGATAAAGCGAATCAAACTATAAATATTTTGAAAATAGGACATAGGAAAAATATTTACGAAAACGGACTCTAATC
>JACOYM010000062.1 GCA_016181905.1 Candidatus Pacearchaeota archaeon
AAAAAAAAGCTACGCGCTGATTATAACAGAAAAGCCGCAGGCTGCTTTGAAGATTGCAGATGCTTTAGGAAATGCGAGAAAATTCTCAGAGAATGGTGTTCCTTACTATGAATTGGAAAGAGAAAGCAAAAAAATAGTTGTTGCATGCGCAGTCGGGCATTTGTTTGGCTTAAAGCAGGACAAGGGAGAGAAGGGCTGGCCTATTTACAACATCTCATGGCAGCCTGGATATGAGAATAAAAAAAACTTATGGTCAAAAAAATACTACGCCCTTCTGGCAAAGCTTGTTAAAAATGCTCAAGATTTTATTGTTGCGACTGATTATGACACAGAGGGGGAGGTTATAGGGCTGAATATTCTAAGGTTTATAGCAAAACAGCAGGATGCAAAAAGAATGAAATTCTCAACCTTAACCAGCCATGAGATTGAAGAGGCATACAAGGCAGCATCTTCAACACTAAACTGGGGGCAGGCAATTGCCGGCGAGACACGCCATTATCTTGACTGGATGTATGGCATTAATCTTTCAAGGGCTTTGATGGAGGCAATAAAAAAGGCAGGCTCATTCAGGATAATGTCAATCGGCAGGGTTCAGGGTCCTGCTCTGCATTTTATTGCCCAAAGAGAGCGCGAGATTATGGCTTTCAAGCCAGCGCCATACTGGCAGGTTTTCATTATTATAAAGGGCATTGAGCTGAAATACAATAAAGACATAACAAAGAAAGCAGAGATTGCTCCATTAAAAGAGCTGAAAGGAAGAAAGGTTGATGTAAAAACAGAAAAATCAGAGCAGAGCATTAATCCTCCTGCGCCTTTTGACTTGACAACCTTGCAGACAGAGGCATATAAGTTTTATTCAATCACTCCTTCAAAGACTCTGCAGATTGCGCAAAATCTTTATCTTGCCGGCTTAATCTCTTATCCCAGGACATCCTCGCAAAAGATTCCTGAAACAATCTCCCCCCTAAGCATAATAAAAAGGCTTTCAAATGAGTTTGACACTAAACTATGTGTGAGAAAAAAGCCTGTTGAGGGGAGCAAGTCAGACCCTGCGCATCCCTCAATCTATCCAACAGGCGAGCTTGCAGATTTGTCAGGCGAGGACAAAGAGGTTTATGACTTGATTGCCAGAAGATTTCTTGCATGCTTCTGCGAGGATGCAATAGTCGCAAACAAGACAATAACTGCCATGTACAAAAATTACAAGTTCATGGCTAGGGGGCTTGAGATAATTAAGAGGGCATGGATGGATGTCTATAAGATAAAATTGCAGGAAAAAGAGCTTCCTGACTTAAATGGAGCATACACCATAGATGAATCAAGAATTGAAGAAAAGATGACCCAGCCGCCAAACAGATACTCTCCTGCATCTCTTGTTAGAGAGCTGGAAAAGAAAAATCTTGGAACAAAAGCCACGAGGGCAAACATTATTGAAACGCTTTATTCAAGGGGGTATATAAAAGACCAGAGCATAAAGGCAACCTCAATCGGCATGTCTCTTATTGAAAGCCTTGAGAAGCATTCCCCAATAATAATAGATGAAAAATTAACAAGAAAATTTGAGCAGGAAATGGATGCAATACAGACCTCAAAAAAGGATTTGAAAGCAAAACAGGAAAAAATCCTGCAAGAAACCAAGGAAACAATAAACAAGATTGCAGAAAGGTTTAAGGCAGAAGAGGAGGATATAGGAAAGGAGCTGATAAAGGCAAATGACACATTAAGGCAGGAGCAACGGCTGGAAAATGAGTTGATTGAATGCCCTGTGTGCAAGAAAGGCAAGCTCAGGATTTTGTACAACAAGCAAAGCAGAAGATATTTTGTCGCATGCAATGCATACCCAGAATGCAAGACCACCTTCAGCCTGCCGCCAAACAGCCTGATAAAGAAGTCAAGCAAGGCATGCGAGCAGTGCGGATTTCCCCGCCTGCTGGCAATCCGCAAGGGCAAGCGCCCCTGGGAATTTTGCTTCAACCCGAATTGTGAGAGCAATAAGAGGGAAGATGAAGATGGAAAGAAGGTTTAATTGTGCTTTTTAGCTTGGAGCATATCTTTTTCAATTAATTCTTCTGTATTTTCTAATAATACCCTATTGTCTTTTGTTCTTTTCATTTCAGACATGCCTATAAGTAAAAAAGCTGATAAAATAAAACTAATAAAAATAAATATAATAACCTTTATTGTTTTTGAACTATTTTCTATTAGTAATTCATATAATAAAACTATCCATAAATTTCCAAATAATGCAAATATCAAGCCATACATTAATCCTAAGTTAAAATTCGCATCAGATTCTGTTTTTTGCCTTAATTTTTCACTTAGTTTCTCTAATATTTTTGTTTCGTCTTTTTCGCTCATTCAAATCCACCCTCTCTTTCTTACTCCATCATTTGTTATAATAAATGCCATTTCCTTTTCAGGCAGGCTTCTGTGTTTTCTTATGATGAGCTTTCGCCTGCCCCTGTCATTCTGCAATTCAAGAAGGCATTTGCTCCAGTACCTTAAAATGTCGCCTCCAACCATATTAACCCCTCTTTCTTTCCCGCTTCTGAAATCTTCTTCGCTGAGAAATTCTGAATAAACCTGGTTTGTCACAAGCACAGGTATATTCTTAATGCGGGCAATCTCTGCCAAAATCCTCATCTGCCTTGCAAGCTCGCTGTTTATCTGCCTAATCTGAAAATCGTCCTTGCTCTGAGATGCCTCTGACAATTCCAATCTATAAAGCATAGTCATTCCATCAACAACTATCAGCCCTATTTTTCCTTTGCTCTTGATTTCAGAAACAAGCGTTGAAAAAGCCTTTTTTTGCTCATCAAAATTAACAGGCTTCAGTAGGATTATATTCTTTAAAACCTCTTCATGGCTCTCTGCATAAAGCTGTTTCACCCTTTCAATAGAAAAACCCCCCTCTGTGTCAATAAAAATAACCTTGTTGCCTTTCTTTGCCTGCGATACAGCAGCAAGAATGCATAAATTTGTCTTGCCGCTTCCTGCTGGCCCATAGATAGTTGTTATTATGTCCTTGTCATAACCGCCATAAAGCAGCCTGTTCAAGTCATAGCTTCCTGCTGAGATTTTTCTTTCTGCTTTTTTCTCTGGTTTCTTGCCTTCTTCCGCCATGCCTGAAAGAAGCTTGTCAAAGTTAATAAGGTTTTGGTTCAGTTTATAAGAATTTAATTTTTATATTTTTCAAGATAAATCTCTATTATCTTTTTAGTTGTTCGGCTAATATTCACATTTGAGTTTGGCTTCCAAAAAGCAATGTGTTTTACATCATGATAATTTGGTTTAAGATGCCCCCACGCTTTTATCAAAAAAACCTTATGTAAATTTCTAATCTTTCTTCTTTTACCTTCATTAGTATATTTTGGTTCATGATAGGTAAAGAGATATTTCCAGTGATATGCTTTAAGCCCAGTTTCTTCCTTTAATTCTCTTATGGTTGCTCTTCTTCTGCTTTCCCATTTTTCAGCACCCCCTCCCGGCAATAAAAATACCTTATGCCTTCCAGAAGTAACCAAAATACCTTTTGGTGTTTCAACAATTGCAGTTCCACGCCTTCTAACGATTACCATTTTTCATAAAAAGAGATTTAATTTTATCCCAAATAGTTTCTCTTCGCTTTTCAAAAGACCTTTTTATTAGACCATCTGGATTATAGTGTCCTGCCATAAATTGACGAAGACGCTTTTTACTATTCATTAAAATATGTTTATTCAAAGCATGTCTTCTATCTAATAATTTTCTAAACATAAAATCATATTCTCTTAAAATTTTACTATTCCGAAGAAGAGTTATCCTCATTATTATTTGAGTAAAGTTAGGAGGTGCCTTATTTTTAATATGTTTTTTTATTAAATCAAATTCTTTTTGACTCAAGTTCATAGCCAAAGTTGAGTGATAGCCGAATTTATCTATATCTTTTCTCTTATCCTGCTGTTGAAGTTTACAATAAGTTCTAAGCAACTCTACTAATCTTATTCTAAACTCATTCAATCTATCAGTTGCACCAATGTTTACATAAACTACACGATTAGAATTAAAAGTTCCAAATCCTTCACCTCTAAACTTCATTACTTTCGTCTCGGAGCAAACCCTTGAAAAATCTGCAATTAGCCTTCTTTCATTAGTTGTAATAAATGGACCAATAAGAGTTATGTGAGGAATATGCTTCCTTTTTCCAACTTTAAATCTTCTGTTAATTCCATAAATTGTTTCTTTAAGATAACTTCTAATCTTTTTTGATTGAAATCTAAACTCTATAAAGTAATTTTCCATTTTTTGATTTGTTTTTCAATATCCTCCATTATTTCTTCCTTTGATTTATTCCCATCAATGATTATATCTGCTTCCTTCTTTTGAATAGTTTCATATTTCTTAGATTGAGGTATAACCACATTCATAGCATAATCAAGTTGGTTAAGATCATTAAACTTTTTTAATCTTCTATAAAGAAGGTTTACATCTGAGACATCCACCCAAATTTTCTTATCGAATAATTTATTTAGTTCTTTATCTGTAAATAGAAGATATCCTTCAACGATTATGACTTTGTGGGGGGCTATTTCTCTATCAAAAACTTCTGTCCATCTATGGCTGGGAATATGTGTAGACTCTCCTTTTTTTAGCTTTTTTAAAGAATAAATCAGTCTGTCTATTCTTAATGAATCTGGGCTTTCCCAATTGTTCGCTTTAATTTTAAAGAATTTATCTTGATTTATATGCAAGAAATCTTTATACTTTGCTTCAAGTTCTTTAACAACAGAGGATTTTCCAGAACAGCTTCTTCCACATACACCAATTATGAAAGGTTTTGTTTTTCTTGAGAAAATGCTCATCTTAACTCTTTCTATTTTTTCTTCTAGGTAAAAATAATAATAATTGTATTATTATACTTACTAATGAGAGTATAAAGATACTCCAAAGAAAGAAAATACTAGTAATCATATTATTTTTCACTAAAACTATTAGGATTATAGAACCTCCTATAATTAAAACGGAGAATATTCCTGCTTTAATAAAACTCTTCTGATGATTTTTAAAATCTAAGGCAGCTATAATTAATAGGATAGAAAATAAAGGCAAAACCCATATTGGAAGAACTCCAAAAGATAAAGAAAGAAATTGATTTATGATAGTTTCTGCCAGTATAAACCCCCCAATTACAAGAAATAATTCCCCTAATAAATCCCTAAAGCTATTATCTTTTTTCTTAATCATTTAATAACTCCTTAGGTTTGTATTCTTCTTGCGAACCCTGATTTATCTTATTGCCCATTGTTAAATATTCCAATTTCTTAAACCCATGTATCTGTGCTACAATGTTTCTAGGAAATCTCTGCACTCTTTCATTATATTGCTGTGCAACTCTATTATACTCTAATCTAAATTCCCTTAATTTAGACTCTATTCTTGAAATGTTGCCATGACCTAATATACTCTGGTGCAAGGCATCTGCTTTCAATTTCGGGTATCTCTCAAAAACTGCTTGAATTCTTAAAAAGCTGTTGTCTATCTCCTGAACAGATTTAATTTTTTCACCAAGAGAAGCATCTTTTGTCCAGCGACTTCTTGCTTCAATAACATCTTTAAGTGCTTTGTACTCATGAATATCATATTTTTTAACAATCTGAGCCAATGCAGGAAGCATATCTATCCTTTGTTGCATTACAACATCTATATCTGCAAACTTTCTGTCTGCCCTTGTTCTCCAATAAACAAATTTATTGTAGATTATAACCCATCCCTTAATTAAAACAAATAAAATAATAGCTATAACAACCGAAATTCCAATCCAAATGATAGTTGAAATATCCATTTTAATTATACCTCAAAATAATCCTTTTGTTTTAAATTCTTTGGTTTGACTTCTGCTTCAAAGTAAGTTATCATTTTTTTAATTGCTTCTTGTTTTGTTTTCAATTTGTTCATAAGCTTGTATATTTCTACAATCCTGTCCTCTTCCTCGTCCAAGTCGATTTGTATTTTTGTCATCTTTCATTTTTATATTTCTATGATATAAGATAATATATGGTAGTATATAAACCTTTTGGTTTTTATCTCTCCCCCACCTCACCATTCGGCTCCTGCTCCGCAAATATCTGCGCCTGAAACCTGTAGAGGGCGCAGTTTTTGTTTTGCCAGCTGTCTTTTGGCAGCCCTGCTTTCTGGCATATAGCCTCAAGAAATTCAATGCGGGACATTTTATGCTCTGTGGCAACCTGCGGCAACAGCAATCCTGAATACCCCACATAGTCTATAACCAATCCGTCCTTGCCTACTTCAATCTCTTTTGAATTGCATTTTTGCGGCAGGGTTAATATAGAGATTTCAATGATTATCCTGCCAGGCTCATCTTTCTTCATAGGAAAAAATCTTGGGTCATGAAATGCAGCGCTTTTTGCAGCCTCTGCAACTGCCTGAGCCAAAGGCAGAGTTGGCTCTGGAAATCCAATGCATCCTCTCAGCTGCCTTCCTGGCCATGCCATTAAAGTAACAAAAACCCCTCTTGCCTGCTTAAACTGCTTGCCTTCTGGAAATTTTATTTTTTCTTTTTCTCCATTAAATTCAGAAGCAATTGCCTGCCTTGCAATTTTAACAAGCTGCTCTGCATCTTTGGCACTATACCTTCCAACCTTGTCATTCATGGCATAACAAACAAAAAAGAATTAATAAAGCTTGCCTAAGCCCTAGAAGATAATTTTTTAGGTACTAAGAAACTTAAACCTCAAATTATGAGAATATGGAACATTGCATGCTATTCAAAAGATAATTTCTTTTTGTTTGTCAGAATTAATTCCTTTATTTCTTATCCGAATAGTTGGCTCTTTAGTAACCTCTCCAATAACTCTGCTTTCAATTCCGTGTTGTTCGGCAACACTAATAACTTCATCAGGATTTGGAGTGATTATAATCATTCCTTGCCCCATATTCCATGTTTTGTAAGCTTCAACATCTGCAACATTTCCTTTTTCTTGACAATCTTTCATTAAATCACATGGTTCAAAAGGATTATCTATAATTGCTCCTAACTTGCTTGGCTTCAAAACTCTTCCTAATTTTCCAGGAATTCCACCGCCAGTAATATGCACAACACCATGAATTTTTGATTTTGGTTCTCCATCAAATCCGCCAAACATATCAACAACAGCGCCAGAATAAATTCTTGATGGATGCAGAGCCAATTCAGCTAAACTTTTGCCGTTATAAGTTTCTTTATGCCATTCTTCTCCATGTGTCGCTTTCATAATTCGTCTTACAAGAGATAAACCATTGGACCTAAAACCATTTTCTCTTAATCCTACAAGTTTATCATCCTCTTTTATTTCATATCCCGTTAGCATTCTGCTTTTTCTTGCAAACCAAACAACACCTGCACCCCAGTTGTAATTAAAGGGGCCATAGCCATTTACTCTTACTCCAAGTTCTGCAACTTCCCCATTTACAATAGCCACATTTGCATCCTTCGCAGCATTAATGTAGCCAATTGCTAATTGTTTAACAAAATCAATATAAGATTTATCTTTTTCACCCAAACTTTTAACATCAAGAATAGAGCCAACAATTACAGGCTCAGCTCCTCTTACAACAGCATCATCACAAACCATGGCAAATAAATCATAAGCAATAGTATCATGTTTGGCTATTCTCTCGGCTAATTCCATTTTTGTTCCAACACCATCAAAATTAATGTTCATGTAGGCATCATTTGGCAAGCCGCCAACATTAATCGCCCTTAATCCAGAAAAATCTTCAAAAATCTCTACAACCTCGCCTAACCTGCCTCTTCTGTTTCTCCAAGTTAATTTGGCAGCTTCATAAAGAACTTTTGAAGCATCATCTCCTAATTCAATATTCACCCCCGAACTTTTGTAATTAAATCCTGTCATAAATAAAGGAATTAAGTTAAATTTTATAAAGTTATATATTGCGGAATATATATCATATACTATCTGGGGAATGAAAATTTCAGCTACAGAAAGAATATTTTCAGAGAAATCACTTCGCCTTTTTCAAGCCTTCTAAAAGTTTCGTGCTTTCCTTTTCTATTAGAGAAATCGCGTCCTGAACAGCCTTTTTTGCTGTCTTGCCTTTTGTCTTGACAACCAGAACAGCATTTTTATCTGGATGCTCTTTTCTCCAAGCAGCCATTCGCACATCCTCGTCCTTATTCAGATACTCCCGCAGAATCTCTGCTATTGTAGCGTTATCAAGCTCAATCTCCAGCTCTTCTTTCTCTGATTTCAAGATGTTTATATTCATTTTATTAATAATGATAATCTGCTTAATAAAACATATTTATAAAGCTTGCCCCATAAGAAATTACTTTTCCTCAATATCCAAATCACTCCCAAAAATTGAGCCTTCAGCTTCTATTTCATTTTCGTCCATGCTCTCTCTTCGCCCTTCTTTTTTCTTCCCCTCAGCTATCTTTCTCCTTTCATTGAATGTTTTTCCTTTCCATTCATAATCATCTATTGTGCTTGTCTCCAGCTCGTCCTTTTGGATAATATCCTGGACAATCTCTGCAGCAAATTCTTCCTTTTTGCCTTTATCAAGCTTTGCCCCTTTTTCCTGAATTCTTTTCAAGTCGCCTATTTTCAACATGGGGGCTATTGCCCGGTCTATAACAACCTCTTTTGTTTTTCTCTCCGCCCAAAGCATATCTGGCTGTCTTGTTTGCTGTATCCTCTGCGTTCTTGGCCTGATTGATTTTTGCCTCAATTGGTTTATAATGCTTTCATCAACATATCCATCATCTGGCTTAACAAGCTTTATCATAAAAAACTGCTCAAGTTTCTTGATTAATTCCTCTGCATCGCTCGGCAGAATGCCTTGCTCTATCATTTTTATTGCTTCTTCGCTCTCAGCAATTGACTCAGCAAGCTGTTTTCTTGTCATGTTTCTCGCCCTTCTCATCCTCTGAATATACCAGTTATAATTATCAACAAGGTTCAATGGCTTGACGCTCTCTCTTATCTTCCTTACTCTTTCTTTATTAAACTCATCAAAACTGCCGGGTTTTGCTTGTTTTTCCTGCTTCTCTGTTTTAAAACCAGCCATTCTTCTCATTCTTTCATTTACAGTATATGGCTTTTCTGCCTGTTTCAGCTGCTCTGTGCTCGGCCTTCTTATCAAAGGTATGCCTTCAATTTGCGCGCAAATGCCGCAAATCTTTACTCTTTGATTGTCATAAACACCATCAAGAAGCCTTGTTTCATTGCCACTTGTCTCGCATCTAATGCATCTTTCTTCCATTTTAAAAACATTAATTTAAGCTTTTTATTGTTTTCTATACTCAAGAACACTAATAACATATAACAGCTTATTTAATCAGCATGTCTATGTCTTCCTTTCTCTCAATATCTTTTACTTTAGTTTTCTCGCCTATCAGTATAACAGGAAGCTCTGAAATTGTTATATTGTGCAGGCTCATTAATGCCTTAACTGAAATAATATCATTATCGCCTGCGATAGGGATAAGCATTATCTCGCCTCCTCTGGCTTCCTTTAATTCAGACAATATTCTTGAAAAGACAGCCTGTTTTGCCTTTAACTCAAGAGAAGGGCTGTTGTATTTATATAAATAAACCACAATGCTGTAACTTGCATTGCATCTGCTTTTTATCTTGATTGAATTAATCCAGAATAATGTCCTCAGCAAATCATACTTTTTATGCTGAAGAGCCATATTATCTGTTATTTTGCTGGCCTGCTCATATCTGTCAAGGAGCTTTGCCTCTTCATAAATCCTATCCCCAAAATCTATATTTTCCCGCACAGCATTACTGCAGTCTATTCTTGAAAGGGAGTAAATCTCATTCTGAATCTCCACATCAAGCAGGTCAAGCTCTGATTGAAAATACAATTTTTCTATCTTCCCGGAACGCCAGTTCTCCAGGGCAAATCCTAATAAAATGCCTGCTGCAAATACAAACGCAGCTAATACAAATGCCTGCCAAAAAACATTTTTCTGTGAGCTAAACATGTTATTCTCTACTTTGTTCCCCAGCCTATTCTCTTTCCTTGTATTTTGTATTTAATAATCTTGCCAATTGCAATAACAAGTATCGAAGGATATAAGGTAAGATAAACAATCATATAATAGAGGAGATTAAAAATGTTTCTAATGCCTTTGAACCTGCCTTCTTTCATTATGCCCAAGCCAAAAATAGTGAAAAAAACCCCTAAAATAAACAGAATAACGCCAAAAAAATTCAAAATTGTTGGTGTCACATACAATTCCTTAAATGATAGTATCTGGGTCCCCGCATCAAGGGAGTATTTCGTAAACAAAAAAGTCTGAACAGCTTTTCTTATGGCAAGAAAAGAGAATATAGAAAATCCCACCAGGCCGAGAAACATAGAAAGTGTAAAGAATGGCAGGATAAAAAATCCAAGCATTCCCCTCTTTAAGAATAATGATTTATACTTGTTCATGCACTGAATCCCGCCTATATCCCACCTTATTCTTTGTTTAATCCAGTATCTTGTTTTCTTGGGGGCAATGCTGTAAACCCTTGCAGGAAGGCACATCTCTACTTTATACCCCTTGCTTATTATATTCCATGTAACCTCTATGTCCTCTGTAAGATTAGTTGTGTCAAATCCCCCCGCCTTCTTTAAAGCAGATGCCCTGTAGATTGACAAAGGCCCTGGAGTTGCCCATATGCCTTCTATATACCCCAATAATTTTCTTGTCCATGCTATGATTGCATACTCCATTCCCTGCAGCTTTTCAATAAACATATTCTTGTGCTTGACAAGAATAGAGCAGGTAACAGCGCCCACATTGCTGTCGTTAAAGAAGCCAATCATTTTTCCTATTGCATCCTTCTCAGGATAAGAATCAGAATCAATAACAGCTATCAGCTCTCCTTTGGCAATCTTTAATCCGCGATTTAACGAATCTGCCTTGCCGGAGTTGTTTTTTGAAATCAATTTGAGATTTTTGTATCTTTTCATCAACTCCCCGACTATCGCTTTTGTCCTGTCCTTGCTGCCATCATCAACAACTATCATCTCCTTTATCGGATAATCAGAGTCAAAAACAGCCCTTATTGTCCCTTCTATGCTGCCCTCCTCATTATAAGCAGGCGTGACAACAGAAACACCATATTTTTTCTCTGCCTTGGGGTAGTCAAAAAGCGTCTTTCTATTTTTGATGAACAGCACAAGGAAAAAGAAAAAAAAGTAGAGTGCTATAAACATATATGCAAGATAGATTATTGGTAAAAATTTCATTTTATTCTTCAGCTTGTTTATTTTGAATGCCTATCTGGCTGCCTTTTTCTATTTCCTCTCCCTGCTTTTCTTTCATTTCACCAACACTAAAATAATCATGAAACTCCTCGCTCAAATTCAGCTCTTGTGTGTGCCCGGTCTTTTTTGTTCTCAAAAGCCCAATGTCAACAAATTTTTTGATATGTTCATATGCCTTGTTCCCCCTTATGTTCACAATAACACTCTGCTTAACAGGCTGCTTGTATGCTATTATTGCCAGAGTTTCCTGTTCTGCCTTTGTAAACTCTGTATTTCCTGTGGCTATTTTGTTAACAAAATCTATATAATCGCCTTTAACATCCATCTTCCACATCTCGCTCTTTTCAATTATCTCAATAGCGCTGCTGTCTCTTGAGTATTTTTCAGCCAGCTTGTCAAGCAGTTGCCTTAAGATTATAGGATTTATTCCTGTTAGCCCGACAATCTCCTTCAGGGAAAGAAACCTTCCTGCGATAAACAAGACTGCTTCAAGCTTTTTCAGATTCTCTCTTTCATAAGCCTCATCAAGCTCCTCGGCAGTCTTGTCAGATATGTCCATCTTCTTATTTGTGTAGCAATGGTTATTGATTTTAAAAGGTTTGTTATGCGAAAAAGCATGCGAGGCAAAAAGGTTTAAATACTACCTAGTGTTACTTAATACTACCATGGAAAATGTAAGTTTAAAGCTTGAGCCGCAATTTTTGAAAGAGATAGAGAATATTATGAAGAAAAATAGGTACATGACAAAAACAGAATTTATAAGAGAGGCTATAAGGGACAAGCTAATAGAACTAGAAAAACAAAATATGCTCAAGCATCTTGACAAGATAGCTGGAAGTTCAAAACATAAAACAACAGATGAGGATTTGCATAGGGCGAGGGAAAGATTAGTTAAAAAATATGAGGAGAGATTTAAATAAGTTCTTCTGGTTTTTTATACGAAATAATATCTGAAAGTTTCTCAAAATGTTTATCTCTAGTAACTAAAGTAGCTCTTTGGTCCCTTGCTAATAAAGCATGTAAAGCATCAAATAGAGGAATATCTCTTTTTTTGGAGAGATCTTTAGCTTTACCAAATTGTT
>JACOYM010000063.1 GCA_016181905.1 Candidatus Pacearchaeota archaeon
CTTCTAGGAGTACTTAATTCAAAATTGATGGAATTCTTTAACAGAAATATTGGAACTTCCTTGCAGGGAGGTTATTATTCTTATGACCCAAAAATTATAGAAAGATATCCTCTTATAAATGTAGACAAAAAAAGTCAGCAAAAAATAATTTCTCTTGTAAATCAAATGCTTGAACTACAAAGAGAATATCATGACTCTAAAGTTTCTGGAGGCGAGAAAGAAAGATTAGAACAGCAGATTAAAAATGTAGACTATGAAATTGATGAAGAAGTCTATAAATTATATGGAATAACAGAAGAAGAGCAGAAAATAATTGAGGAGAGCTTGAGATGAAATCAGAAACTCTAATTTATGGTGAAGAATTATTGGTTATATTAGATGAAACTGGAGAAATTTCTTTTAAACAATTAGAAGAAAAGTTTGAAATAAAAGGGGATGAATTAAGGGGGTTATTAAAATATTTAGTTAAAAAAGAATATATTTCTTGGAAGATGCCTTTATTTGTTAATACTGATTTTATTTCTGATGATAAAATAAAATTAGCTAATAAAGGAATGGAGGTAGTTTTAGGAAAAAGAGATTATTTTACTGAAGGAGAAAAAGTTGTTAAGAAAAAAAATAAAATAGGAGTAATTTTTGATAGTAATATTTATGATTTAATTGCGGATGGAACTTTAAATATTAGTTTGTTATCTGCAAAAAAGGATGATTTTGAGTTTTATATAACCCATATACAAATTGATGAAATTAACAAATGTTCTGATGAAGACAAAAGAGCAAGATTATTCTTATTTAAAAGTAAAGTATCCCCAGTAGTTATCCCTACAGAATCTTTTATTTTAGGAACTTCGAGATTAGGAGAAGCTAAACTTGGAGATGGAAAGATTTTAGAAGAAATAAGAAAAGAAAATTTAAACCATACTGAAGATGCATTAATTGGAGAAACTGCGATTAAAAAAAATCTTCTTTTGGTAACAGAAGATAGTCAATTAAAAAATAAAGTAAATTCACTTAATGGAAAAGCGATAAGTTTAAGAGAGTTTAAGGAGAGTTTGAGATGAAAAATGACTAAAAATGAATTAAAATTTAAGGATAATGAAATAAAAGCATTATATCAAATTGTTAAATCCTTTGAGGGGGGCTAATAGAAAATCCTTCTGAAAGCTGGGAGATGGATTATTATGAAAAACCTCTTGTGGACAGAAAACCTCTCCTTGCTATCTTGAAGAAAATTGAAGAAATGCTGCCTAAAAAAGAAAGAGATGGAATTATAAAAGATTTTTTAAGAAGAAAATACAGCACATTTAACAATGAAATAGATGAAAAGGTTTATGCTGTAATAGAAAAAGCATTTGATAAATTAAAAACTGCTGAAATTGGCTATTTTGATATTGAATCTGCAGAAGTTAAAAAACGCCTTTTAGACATTTATTATAAATCTAGAAAATATACTATTGGTTATTGCCATTTGAAAAATGCTATTAGAAAATTTAGGACAAGCAGGATTGCTTGCGCAAAAATTATAGATAAGAATTATGCAATTCCAAGTGATTTTAATAAAAATGATTATTGAGGAGAAGAAATAAAATGATTACTAAAGGCAGACCATGGTTACAAAAACAAATTAAAAAAATAGAAGAGACAAATTCAAATTTTAAAGATGACATAAAGAAAATTAAAGACACCGAAGCAGATATATTTAATGAATTTAATCACTGGACACCATTAAAATTAACATTTCTGAATTTTACATTGGATGTGTGCGCTATTGTTGCCAATAAACGATTTGAAAAGAAAAATTATATTGATCTTTTTGCAGGTTCCGGAATTAATAAAACTAAGGGAAAATATAATGACTTTTTGATTGGATCTCCTTTCATTGCATTATTAAATCATAGTAAGAAATTTACCCAATTTTTCTTTTGTGAAAGCAATACAACTTTTTGTGATGTATTAAAGAAAAGAGTAAATGTTTTAGGGTTAAATGCGAATTTTTATTCCACTAACTATGAATATAAATTAGATGAAATACTAAATGAAATTGCGAAAGATAAAAAAAGTTATAATTTCTTTTTTATAGATCCATATGGGTTAGAATTTTCTTGGCATTGCATGAAAAAAATATTAAATATAAGAAGTGATGTCTTAATTACATTCATGACTAGAAATATTTGGAGATCTGTTAAAACAGATGAAGCGACAGGCAATGGTCATAATGCATTAAATCGGCTGTTTGGGGATGACTCTTGGAAAAAAGCAAATATTGAAGAAGATTTAATTAAAATCTACAAAAACAACATCCTAAAAGAACGATCTGATGCAGTAATATTAAGTACAAAAATAAAATCTACAAAAAATTTTCATTACGAAATGATTTTTATAACTCATAAAACAGAAGGAGACAATCCTTGGCTCAATCCGATTAGGCAAGCAAAAGAAGAAATAGAAAATAACACAGACGAAGTAGTAGAAAGTCTTTTGGATATAATCAAAAAACGACAAACAACTCTGTGTTAAGATAAATTTATATAATCTTCTATCTTATTATAAACATGAAAAAAGAGGAAAACAAAAAGGTAAAATATATTTCTCGTAATAGTCTTTTATACAAAAGTAAAGTTGAATATGCAGACTTTTGCATAAATCATGTTGAAGGTTGTGCGCATGGTTGTACTTTTCCTTGCTATGCTTTTATGATGGCTAAAAGATTTGGTAAGGTAAAAAGTTATGCAGAATGGATAAAACCAAAAATAGTAAAAAATTCATTGGAACTTTTGGACAAAGAGATTCCCAAGTATAAGGATCAAATAAAGTTTGTTCATCTTTGTTTTACAACTGATCCATTTATGCACAAATATCCCGAAGTTGCAGATATGACTTTAAAGATAATAAATAAATTAAATTCAAATGGAATAAAATGCACTATTTTGACTAAGGGGATTTATCCCAGAGAACTTCTGAATACTAAAAAATATAGTAAAGATAATGAATATGGAATTACTCTCGTGTCCTTAGATTCAGATTTTAAAAGAATATTTGAATCTGGAAGCGCTCCTTATATGGGAAGAATAAGGGCATTGAAAATATTACATGATGCCGGCTTAAAAACTTGGGTAAGCATGGAGCCATATCCGACGCCAAATATTTCAAATGGGGGCGGGGTTCAAGAATTAATAAGAATACTTAATGAAATCAATTTTGTAGATAATATAATCTTCGGTAAATTGAATTATAATTGTAAGTCAAGCAATTTTCCAGAAAGCGAAGAATTTTATAATAGGTGCGCAAATATTGTAGAAAAATTTTGTAAAATTAATGGTATTAAATATCACATAAAATATGGAACAAAAAAAGTAGATAATGTTTCAACTATAAAGATATTCAGAGAAAAAGATAGTTTATGCAGTTTTCAAACACCTAGCCAGAGAGAAGTATTAATTGTTTAGGTATTGTCTTTATCTCATTATTCTCACTTATAGAATCTCCCCTGTATCTTTTAGCTTTGCACTATCTACCAACCTCTAAGTTAGCAGAGATCGATGACTAACCGCAATTATATTTTGCGAGATGCGCTTCATCGAGCCTGAACCAGCTGGGCATCCCTGCTATCTGGGATGAGGAGGGGTTGCTTGAAGAGAAATAAACATGGTCAGCAACGCTTTTTTGCTGGGTTGGCAGGCCCTGGGCAGACAGCGCAGCAAGGTCAACAAGGCTTTCTATTCCATTTGCATCTGCTTCAAAGCTGCCCTGCAGCCTTTTCAAGAAACTTGGGGCATCGCTGTGTGATGTGTAATAGCGGTTTTGCAGATGTGATGTTAAATTGCCCATTCCCCCGCAGGTGTATGCTCCTTCATAAATTGTTTTGTTTATCCTGTATACAACCATCCCTTTGGCATTAACAATGTAAATCGGGTCTTCAAAACCTTCTATGCTTATGTAAGACTTTATTCTCTCCTGTTTTTGCCAGCGGGCAAGGTTTGCCTTGTCCCTCATGCTTAAATTAAATTCAAAACTCACAGCAACACTCCAGGGGCTATCCTGGCTCGCATAAAATTGCGGATTGCTTAATGTTATGTTCACATTTATCTTATTCGCCTTGTCATTTGTTGAGTTAACCAAATCTGCATACCTCGCCCCAATCATAATGTCAGAGGCATTTGAATAAATAGTGCCATTAAAAAATGCCTCATTAAAGAATGCGCCCATGTCTGAAATGTAAACGCCTGTCCTTGTTATCTAATCCTCAGCCAGAAACAGGATTCTGAAACCAGAGGTATATACCTGCCTCTCAAGATTTTTCTCAAGGGAAAAGAGAAAATTGTCCATGGTTGATATTCTGGTCCTGACGGCATACCTGTCCTGAACAATTGAATATACATCGTAAGACACAAAAAACAGGATGATTAAAGCTATGGCAAACAAAGTGAAAACCTGCCCTTTTTTGCATTTGCAGTTGTCTATAATCATTTTATCTCCATACCCTCACCTGCACTTCACTCTCCCACACGAAAGGAATCCCGGCAACCTCGACTGAGCCTATGCTTAAATCCTGCTCTGAAAACTTGGTCTCAATCCTGCGGTTTGAGTTTAAGTCAAGCGACAAGAGCAGGCTGTAAATCGCATTATCTATAGCGTCATTGGAATTGTATGCTATGCTTTGCGAGGTATAATAACATTCTTCGCTTCCTGAATAGTTTGCAGGAATGTTCAGTGTTGTGTTGGTTGAATCTTCAAACTCTATATGCCATTTGCATCCTTTTGCAGATGACGAGATCTTGGAATAGCCTGAAACCTGCTTGACAAAGGTGTATATTGCCTTGTCAGCAGATGAGCCGCCGCTTGAGTTTAATGGCGAAATGCCTGTGGTTATCTTAAAGCTGTTGTTTCCCTTAGATAACCTGCCAGCAGGAATATTTACAATATAGGCGTCCCCTAACCCGCCATAGCTGTTTCCATAGTCAGACAGGGAGAATACCTTTTCCCATGAGAGATTTGAATTATTATAAACATAAACATTATCTGTCCATCTCGCCCCAGAATAAGAGACTACATTAACCTCTGCTATCTCGCTGTCCTGCGGAATATAAAGGGCTCCTTCTGTAGCCTCATTGCCAAAATCCTGTGTTTGCGATGTTATCGCAGTGCCGTAAGGCATTGCTTCTGAGGCATAATCAAAAGAGATGTAAGAATCCGGGTAAAGTATTGTGTTGTTGAAGACGCCAATAACCTTTGATATCTGCTCAACATAGCTTAATTCCAGTATCTCCTGAGAGATAGAGCTGTAAATCTGCTGAAGAAGTGTTGCATTATTGCTTGAGTAGTATTTTCCTCTCCCGCAATCAGCAATAGAGTTCAATGTTGTATTTGCCATGCTGCAGGCTGCAACAGAGCCAAAACCTATAGAGTAGACTGTTGCATTCAGCTCATTGTATACCCTGCAGCTTGACCAGTTTGCATTCTGGGATGCGCACTGGCAGTCATTAACATTGCAGTCATCTGCCCCGCCATAACATCCTGCGCCATAGCCAAGCCACAAGCCTTCATTGCCCGGCAGGCCTGTCCTTGTTCCTGCGCAGCCAGAAGCAGCCTGGCATGTGTGCGTTGGGATTCCATCAGACATAACTATGACAAACCTCTTCCTGCTTGAATTGCTCTCCTCATTGAGCATTTTGTATGCGTCATTTATTGAGCAGCAGATGCAGGTGCCTCCCTGAATATTGTAAGCATCAATCCTGCCTTTCAGATATGCTGAATCATTGCTTAGGCTTTCCTGATACACCCTGCCCTTGAAAGGCGAGCTGGCATCGCCATAAAAGGCAGACATTGCAAGCCTGTTCCCGGAAACATTTAAGATTGCATCAACTACCATCTTGTCAAGGCATTTTGCAAGCGAAATCCTTTTTGTGTCAGGGTCATAAAGATGGGGGTCATTGCAGCCTCTTGCAACCCCTGCATCTTCAGAGTCAAGCTTTGAGTCCATGCTCCCGCTCAGGTCTGTAATCAAGATAACATCTGCATTCCCATTCTCCCTTAACTTTTCAAGCTCATAAAGCCCAATCCTTACAGGCGTTGTTTTTTTGCTCAGAGCCTGATAATTAAGCAGGGATGACAGCTGAGAATCAGGAACCTCAGCAGTTATTTCATTTGAGCTTGACGCGTTGAAGACTGTTATGTTCCCTATGCTAACAAACATAAAGTAAGGGCTTTTGTAGTGAAGGCGGATTGACATGCTGTTTAATGCCCCGGGAATATAAAAGCTGTCATAAATATTTATCACACCCTTTACGCCTGGAAACTCGTGTTTTTTTGCCAAAGAGAATGTGTCAGGGCTTTCATACACCAATTTTATATAACCCCCAGCAATATACACATTATTTCCGCGAAACTCAACATAATTCTTTCCAGAATTAAACCTGTCCAGATAACCAGAAAGGCCAATCTTCTCTGGTATAAGCGGATTGCTTATTGAATAGTGAGATATAAAATTGTTATTTATGTAGATATCAAAATCTGCGCCAAAAGCAGCCTCTATCTCAGCGTCTTTTATGCTTCCATTGTATTCTATCTCTGCTGTTATATTGCCATCTCCAATATAACCCCCAAAATAAAAATATTTCACCCTGTTTGCCTTTGAAAGATATGCCCTTGAGCTATAGCCCCTGGCATTATTTCCTTTTTCTATGCCGCTTATTATCTGGCGTGATGTCCATATTCTTTCTGCATTCTCAAAGGAGGTTGCATTGCTGGATGCAATCAATTGGTTGTTAAACCAGATGCCTATATTTTCCCTCGGGGCAAGCTGCAAAAGAACATTATTAGCCAGCAACTCTGCCTCAGGCATCTCTTTTGCGTAGAATTCCCCAATCTGCTCAAGCACAGACTGGTTTAAGTTGGTTATCTTCTTATCTGATATCAGCTGTTGCGCATAGCTGTTTTCTATCTCATTAATCTTCATTGAAGACAAAACCTCAAGAGTGTCCTCCTGCAGGCTCATCTCCAGCTGTTTTTGTTTTGCAATGGGCCTTGCAACAAGTATCACTGAGACAATTATGACAACTGCTATCAATGCATCTATGCTGAAAAAATAAGCCTTCTTGCACCTTCTTGCCTTGTTCATCTTAATTCCACACATAAACATTTAACTGCGTTGGTTTATTATTGTATATTGTAAACCTCTCTATCTTGACAATGTTTTGCAGGCTTTCTGATTCAAGTATGTTTGTCCTGTTCACCCCGCTTTTTCCTATGCCATCAATAATGCTGCTGTTAATGCTCATTTTTTCTGTAAAGTAGACATAAAAATCAAATTTTGTATTAAGCATTCTTTTTGATTTCTGATAGTCTGAGCCCACAAGGCTGTAAAATCCTTCCAGTTTAGTCTCATTAATCTTGCTCTGGCTTACCAGCCCAGGAGAACTGACATTGCTTCCGCTCCAGCCTGCAGGAACGCCTTCAGACAGCAGAACATTGGAAATAAAATTCCCGTCATTAAACAGGGTATCAAGGCTTTCCTCAGCCTCGGTAGAGAAGTTTATTGCATAAAGATAGAAAACAATTATGCCTGCCATAAAGATGATTGAAGCAATTATCAAGTCAAGCCCCCACACCTGCGATTTCTTGTTTTTAATAAGCATTTTAATTAAGATACACCTGCCCATTTTCCTTTTTTATTAAGTTAAGCCCTTTTTTTATATTCCCTTCAGCGTCCTTGACAGGGTATGAAACAGCATTTTTTTCTGTTTCAATGTAAATCCTGCTGCCTGTTATATTTATAGTGTAATCCTGAGAGCCTATCTTTTCAGGGATGTTAAATTCCCGGGAATACCCATCTGTTGACTTTACTGCAAGGCTGATTTCATCCTGGACAGACAAGGCTATGTTTTCAATTATCCTCCTCTCCTTCTCCCTGTTTACCTCAGAAACATTGTTATAAACAATAATCATCAAAATAGCAAAAAGAAAGACTGCTGCCCCTATTACAATCAGAAATTCCAGCGCCCCCTGCCCTTTTTTGCGTGTCATATTCTTATATTGCCAAAAACTCCGGGCATGCCAGGATTCAGCTTATTATAACTGCATCCTGTGTTGCCTGAATCCTTATTTTCTTTGCCCCCTCTGCGGCATTTATGGAGCCTTGAAGCCTTACCTTAGAGGTAAATGCCCGTTTCACCTCTCCTGACGAGGTGGAAAGTGTGATGACAATCTCATAATCCAATATCTCTATGCTGTTGGCATTTGAAGGGAGATAAGCAGAGATATATGCCAGGCTCGGCTCTCCCGCATAAAAGACAGATTCTGCTGACCTGATAATCTTGTTTGCAAATACCTCAATCTGGTTTAATGCTATCTTGTCTCTTGCAAGCCCTGAATAAGAATAAGCCATCATAAGAGTGATGGCAATTACAAATGTCACAAATCCTATAACTATAAGGTATTCTGTGCTTACCTGACACCTTCTCATGTCCATAAATTGAAAACACATACTTTTAGTATGTGGTTTCTTTAAATTTACTTTTTTCAATTTTGGATCATCCAGAAAACCTAAACAAACCGCACCTTTTAAGGCGTGGTAAACACAAGGTTTTCTTGATATTAAATTTTCAGCAAACACCATCTTTTTTATTTTTCTTGATTTTTAGCAAGATTTATAATACCAAAAATACTTTAATTCTGAGTGTGAGGAAGTTTATAAACATTTTTAAGATGAAAGAGAAAAAGAGGGTGATACCTGCTTTCGTAATGGCGGGGCTTTTGGCAATAGTGAATATTCTCTTTTTCTATTATAAAGTGAAGCCTTCGCTGCAAAAAGCTATGGGCGAAATCCCAAAAGCATTTTATTTTCTCAATGCCCAGATGATTATTTTCATAATTGCATGGATAATAATTCTTGCAGTTGTCTTTTTTAATTATAAGAATCTCAAGGGAATAAAAGGAAAAAAGACCAATGAAAGCTATTACAGCTCAATAAAGCGTAACATTAAAAAGAGGCACAGGTTCAAAAAAGGGCATACTGACATAGACCTGCTTTATTCCCTGCTAAAAGACAGGAAACATTTAAAAATTCCTGCTATCTCAAGGATTTTCAATATAGATAATGAAAAGGCACTTGAATGGTGCAAGATATTAGAAGACAGCGGCCTTGCTGTAATAAACTATCCTGCATTTTCAGAGCCGGAAATTGAAATAAAGTAAAAGAGGCAAAATGTCAAAGAAAGGCGCAAGAAAAAGGCTGAAAGAGCACCATAAAAAGCATGCATCAAGAAAGGAAGAGCCCAAGATTCTTGAATCCTACAAAATAGAGGCTGACAAGGCAGCTGTAAGCATAGAAATTGAGAAAAGCGAGCTTGGCATTATGTACAATATAAGGATTCCTGAGATTGAAACAGGAACACATGCCCTGCTTGAAGAAATCAGAAGCGAATTGCTTGCGAAAATAAGCTTCAACATAAGCGAGATTACAGACCAGAAAGCGCTGGGGGAGATAAAGAAAAGATTTATGGAAACTGCCTCTGCAGCCCTGAAAGAAAAGATCCCTGGAATTGAAAAGGCAACAGAGGATTTTTTGGTGGGGGTTCTGATGCAGGAGATGCTTGGAATAGGCAAGATTGAGTTTCTTATTAATGACGCTGCTCTGGAGGAGATTGTTGTGATGAACAGCAAAGAGCCTATAAGGGTTTACCATAAAAAGTATGGCTGGCTTCAGACAAACATCAGGATAGAAACAGAAGACAAGATAAACAACTATGCGAACATAATTGCCAGAAGGGTTGGAAGGCAGATTAGCGTCCTTACTCCATTGCTTGATGCGCATGTGCTCACTGGAGACAGGGCAAATGCAGTGCTTTATCCTGTTGCCACAAAAGGCAACACCATCACAATCAGAAAATTTGCCCGAGACCCCTGGACTATTGTTGATTTGATACAAAACAATACGATAAGCCTTGAGATAGCTGCATTGCTGTGGCTTGCTATTGAATATGAAATGAATGTCCTTATCTCAGGGGGAACTGCCTCTGGAAAGACGGTTTTCCTGAATGCGTGCATGCCATTTGTCCCCCCAAACCAGCGCATTATCAGCATAGAAGACACAAGAGAATTAATGCTGCCTGAATTTTTGTACTGGTGCCCGCTTGTAACAAGAACCCCAAACCCCGAAGGCAGGGGGGAGGTGGGCATGCTTGACCTGCTTATAAACAGCTTAAGAATGAGGCCTGACAGAATAATACTCGGGGAGATAAGAAGGCAGAGAGAGGCTGAAGTGCTGTTTGAGGCAATGCACACAGGGCATAGTGTTTATGCAACAGTCCACGCTGACACAGCTGCTGAAACAATCTCGCGCCTGACAAACCCGCCTATAAATGTGCCGCCTAACCTTGTCAAGGCTATAAACCTCAATGTTGTTATGTTCAGGGACAGGAAAAAAGGCATAAGAAGGGTGTCACAGGTTGCAGAATTTATAAGCGGAAAGGACAGGGTTGATTCAAACATAATTTACAGGTGGTTGCCTGAGAAAGACAGAATAGTCCAGCATAACACAAGCATGAGCTTCTTTGAAGATTTATCAAGGCATACTGGGATGCCCCAGTCAGAAATAAACCAGGACCTCGCAGAAAAAAGGGACATATTAAGATGGCTGATGGGCAAAAAGATAAGAAGCCATAATGAAATAGGAAGGGCAATGAATCTTTATTATGCCAACAAAGAAATGCTTTCTGACATTATCAAAAAAAATCAGGTTGAGAGGTTAAAAGACAGGATATGAAATTTAAAATCCCTTTCACGCTGTCAAGCGCAGAGGCTCTAAAAAAAAAGGCTGGCGGCATTGCCAAGTATGCAAGAACCGGGAAAAAAACATTTTACTCGCTGGAAAAGCACCTGAAGGATGCTGACACAGACATAACCAAGGACGAGTACATTGCAATATCCCTCAAGACATTTCTCTGCTCATTTATAATACTCTCCATAATTTTTATGGTTATACTTGGCATTCTTCACATAAGGCACTTTTATCTTTATGGCATTGCCATCTCACTGCTGTTTTCATTTTTTGTTTTGTCCAGCCAGTTAAGCTACCCCAAGATTTACAGCTTAAGAAAAGCAAGGGAGATAGAGAAAGACCTTATTTCAGCGCTGCAGGACATTCTTGTGCAGCTGAATTCCGGGATACCGATATTCAACATACTTGTGAATATTGCTGCGTCAGATTATGGAATTTTGAGCAAAGAACTGGGGAAAGCTGTCAGGGAAATAACATCCGGCAAGCCCCAGCTTGAGGCAATAGATGAATTAGGAAACCGCACATCCTCGCTCTACTTCAAAAGGACATTGTGGCAGATAAGCAATGGAATGAGGTCAGGAAGCGACATAAGCGTTGTGATAAAAGACAACATAGACAATCTCTCAAAGGAGCAGGTAATACAGCTTCAAAGCTATGGCAATAAGCTAAATCCTCTTGTAATGTTTTACATGCTTTTGACAGTGATACTCCCTGTCCTTGCGCTGACATTTTTGATAATAATCTCTTCTATGCTGAACCTGTCTGACATGATGATAAAACTGATATTTGCGGCAATCTTCATTTTTGTAGTTCTGCTCCAGATTATGTTTCTGGGGATGCTAAAAACAAGGAGGCCTTCGCTGTTATGAACCTGCTAAGACTATACCCAAAAAGAGCAAGAGAAAGCTATGAAAAGGACATGGCAAAAGCAGGCGTGAAAAACCCTGAAAAATACTATCTCTTTTCCCTGATTGCGACACTTATCCTTTCCATAGCCGTTTCTTCAATAGCGCCCTTGTTAAAGCTTAATTTCCTTGCAGCATTCTTTATCGCTTTCATATCGCTTCAGTTATTTGTTTATTTCAGGATTTCATTGAAAGCAAGCTCAACAATAAAAAAGATGGAGGAGATGTTTCCAGATGCCATTCAGTTAATGT
>JACOYM010000064.1 GCA_016181905.1 Candidatus Pacearchaeota archaeon
GCTGCCTATCTGCTTCTGGGACATTATCCTTGCAGAATCCTTAAGTGTTATGTTTTCATCAACTGCAACTGCCTTTTTCATAAGCTCAGAAACTTTCATTTTTATCCGCTCCAATTAAGAATGTACTGCCTTATTTCAAGTTCTTCTTTATAAGGCAAAAATCTTAATATTCCAAGATTTACCCTGCTTCCTTTTTGCATTGAAGAGGCACAAGAAGTTGCTTCTCTTTCTTTTCTGTCAATATAATCATCAATCATATCTATAGTTAACTCCTTTATTTTAACCCCTAATTCTTTAGCAAGAACTTTATCCAAATATTTTATGCCAATCATATTCTAATCTTTAATTAGTTTATTTTTTCTTCTTTTTCTTCTTTTTTGTTTCACAACCACAGCAACCACACATTTTATATCATCTCCTTTTTTATTTATTTTTTCTTTTTTGACTTTTTTATTGATTTCTCAAACCTTATTATCTCTTTCATGCCTGTTGAGCCAAAGCCCTTGTCATGCCTCTCTGTCTCGCTCAATTCTTTAACTTGCTTTATCTGAACCCTTGTCACAGGAATTATTATTATCTGGGCTATTCTCATGCCTGGCTCTACGCTTACAGATTCCTCTCCGAAGTTTATCAGCACAACAGAAATCTCTCCGCGATATGCGGGGTCAAATGTTCCTGCAGCAGTGTGAATGCCCATCTTTGTTATAATGCCTGCCCTGTCCCTTATCAAGCCAACATGGCCTTCAGGGATTTCAAGCGCTATGCCTGTCTTTACTGCCTTCTGCTCATATGGAGCCAGGCTGACTGCCTCTGCTGCCCTCAGATCCAAGCCAACATCTGTTGGAAGCGCATAATCTGGCAGCTCAATGCCAGAAAGAAGTTTCTTTACTTTGAGAATATTTTTTACCATTCTGTTTCTTGCCTCTTTTGTCTGCAGATTAAGTAAGAAAAGATATTTATAAATCTTTATGTGATTTTGTTTTCGCCTAAAACCACTTCATCGGCATTCTCACTTTTACTTCATAAGCAAGAATTATCACAATGCCCTTATTTTCTCAGGCTTTCACTTTTCTCTTTCTTTACAGAATCTATTTTATCGTGCATTCCAAGACTTTCGTACAAGGGTATTAATTGCCTCACTATCCCTTCTCTTTTGGATTTTAGTTCTTCATGAGTATATCTATTGCGTGGCAGATAGACAAGCTGCATAGGATGATAAGCATAAGTTGTTTGAAAAAGGTTATATTCATGCTCTTCAACCTTTCGCAGTTGCCCTTCCAAAAATCTTATTTTGGATTTATTTGTAAGCCTTGGAATTAATGACTCAGTTGCTGTTGGCGGCATTTTGTTAAATAAGAACATAAGAAAAAAAGGAACACTAAGAAGAGTGTTAAACACTTCTTCTGTAGTTTCGCCTGCTTTCCTGATAATTTCGCGGTATGGATGTTTATCCTTTGAATTTTCCATATTCAATTAACAAAAACTTCTTTATAAATCTTTCTATTTGTAACTACTAAATAGTTAGTTAAAACTGAGATTTTATATAAAGTCACTTATCTTGTGCTTCCATTCTATGTATACCAGCCATAGAATAATAAGCGCAGCATCCAGGCTTGGAAAAAAGAGCTGATTTAGAGGAGCAGGCATTAAAGATGTTATGTCATTTCCTATTGTAAATGATGATAATGGATAAAAAGGCATGATTTGCCCTGCTATTGTTGCATCCAAAATTATATGGATGAACACGCCCAAAGCTATCATTAAGAATATTGTATGCAGCTTAAGATGATGCCTGCCAAGCTCCCTGTTTTTTAGCTTCCATGTTGCCAGCGCAATCACAAGAAAAAGCAGGGGCACAAACAGGTTATGGCTGAATGTCCTATGCACCTCGCCCAGTGTGAAGCCAAACCAGTGCAAAATCCAGTAAACAGCAACGTCAATATCCGGGAGCAGGCCTGCAACACCTAAAATAAGGATATAATGCAGGGGGAATTTCTTCTTGTCCTTGACAGCATAATCCCTGATTAAACTGCCTATAATCAATGCAATTATTACATGTGTTACTGCCTGTGGCATTTTTATTTATTCCTCTTTTTTCTTTTTGAATTATCAGCCTGAAATATAGCAAAACGATATTTTTAAATATGCCCTTTTCCTTGCTTAAGCATGAAAAAGGCAGGTGAACTGACAGCAGTATTCTTTATAGCTTTGATGGTTCTTTCAACATTTGCCTCTGCACAAGCGCAGGCAGAATCTTATTCTGGCTTCTCAAGATTTGCAGACAACATCAGGCTGGTATTTGCCAGTGGAGACGACAAGGTAAAGCTTGCTCTTGAAATTCGCAATAAAGAGCTGAACTCTGCCCTTGAGAATGCAAAGATTGGAAATGCTGAGCAGGCGATTAAGAATATTGAGTCTGCATCTGACAAGCTGGAGATTGTCCAAGAACAAGCATCCCCTGACGTTGCAGAGGATGTAAAAATCAGCGTTGATGAGATTGAAGCAAGGATAATGGAGAACCAAAACCTTACTCCTGAATTCGCAGCCTATCTTGAAAAGCATCTTACAGAGGAGGAGAAGACAAGGCTTTCTGCTGAGCTTTCAGAAAAGCTTTCTGATTACTGCTCAAGCCTTGCAGAGCAGGATTATGAGATTATGCTGAAGGATGAGAAATGCAATCCAGAGAATGCCCCTGAATGGCTGAAAAAGGATATAGAGAAGAAAACAAAAGAGATGCAGAAAGAGGCTTCTGATGAGATGATTAAACAGCTGACAACGTGCATAAATGACCCGAGGGAATGCGACTGCTCTAAAATCCCTGTTGTCTCAGAGCAGTCAAAATGTGAAAAATCAAAAGCACTGGCAATAAGGTGCGAGTTTCAGGGCGATATGTCTGCATGCGACCAGCTTGATGAGATGAAGCCAGAGGTGCCAAGCAACATGCCTGCCTTTCTGAGGCCTATGTTTGAAAAAACAATGAAAGAGCTGATTTCCAAAAAGGAAAAGCAGATGTTTAACAAGCTTGCTCCAAAGGAGTGTGTGGATGCAGGAGCGACAACAAGGGAAGAGTGCGAGAAGATAATGATGGAAAAATTTGCGCCTCAGGAGTGCATTGAGGTGGGAGCGACAACAAAAGAGGCATGAGAGCAGATTATGTTTGCAAAATACGGGCCTCCTCCAACTGAGTGTATGAATAATGGAGAGTTTATCGGAAAGGAGGAATGCGAGCAGAGGATGGTATAAAGCGGAAGGATTCCGCAGGAGTGCATTGAGAATGGTAAATTTATCGGCAAAGAAGAATGCGAACAAAAGCTTATATCAAGCGGCATGATTCCTGAAGAGTGCATCAAAGATGGAAAGCCTATATCTGAGCAAGAATGCTTGGAGAAGATGCTTCCACCTCCTTGCAAGGAAGCAGGGGCATACACACAAGAGGCATGTGAAGAGATTATGATGAACTATCAGGGCCCTCCTATGGAATGCCTTGATGAGCAGGGGGGATTTATAGGAGAGGAAGAATGCGGCAGGATTATGCAGGAAGGAGAGCAGCAGCAAAGCCGGCAGCCAATGAGAGGCGCAAAAGGGACAAGAAAAGGTGCTTCAAAGCAACAAAGGATTCCTCAAGAGTGTGTTGGCCTGACTTTTGATGAGTGTGAAGACTTTTTAATGAAAAATTATATTCCTAAAGAATGCCAGGATGCGAATGCTTTAACGCCTGAACAATGCGAAAAGGTTATGCTGCCTCCTGAATGCAAGGAAGCAAATGCGCTTTCAAGAGAGGATTGCGAGGCAGTTATGATAAAAAAAAGAATGCCAAAGGAGTGCCAGGATGCGAATGAACTAAGCCCTGAAAAATGCGCAAGCGTCATGTCCAAAAATGTTAAGTCCCGCGAGGGAAATGAGCTTGATTTTCTAAGAAAGAAAGGCATAGGCTTTGAGCAGGTTCCAGAGTCATGCAAGCAAGGAAGAAATTTTGTCAGAAACCTTGAGTGCGACAAAGCACTTGCTGACATGGGCATTGCGCTCCCTGCTCCTTCTGACATATCAAATATTCCAAAAGAATGCGTTAAAGATGGAAGCCCTGTCTCCCCAGAGGAATGCCGTGAGATTCTGAAAGACAGGATTGTAAATGAGAATATTCCAGAGCAGTGCAGGCAGGCAAATGCGCTCTCTCCTGAGGAGTGTGGAAGGGTGATGGAAAGGAGCAGGCAGGAGCAGGGCATTGGCATTAATATGCCGCCAGAATGCATCAGCAAATCCCCTGAAGAATGCATGACAATAATGGAGGAAAAAGGAATCAGGGTAGAAAGGGCTGAAAGAGGGGAGAGAGCAGAAAGGATGGGGCAGATTGAAAGAGAATGCGGGGATGATGAGGAATGCAGAAGAGAAAGAAGGGGGAGAATGGCTGAGGAGACTGGAGAAAGAAGGGGCGGAGGAGCAAGGGCAGGAATGCCTCAGGAATGCGCTAATATGGGTGTTTCAGACAGCTCATCGTGCGATATCATTATGTCAAAGATAAATGAGGAAAGGATAAAGAAGGGTGATAGAATGATTGTTGATGGCGAGGGAAACCAAGAGTTCATTACAAACGAGCAGATTAACAGGATTGCAGAAGATGCAGAGAAAAGGGCAGAGCAGCTCCAGCCAGATTTGGCAGAAGCCCAAGAGATAGGGCAGGAAATCCAGGATATACATGATGAAATTCAGCAGATAGATGAAAGGCAAGAGCAATTTGCTTCTCAAACAGAACAGCCTTCACAAGGACCTGAATCCTCTTCAGAATCAAGTTCAGCGCCAGAGTCCTCTTCAGGTTCATCATCAGAGCCATCCTCCTCGCCCTCAGAAGCTGCTGCACCTTCTTCAGAGCCGGCTCCTGCAACAGGCGAGGCTGTGAGTGAATTTTCTGGCAACAAAATTATACAAAGATTTCTTGATTTTATATTTGGAAGAAGGTAAAAATTGAGCAAGCAAAGTTTTTTAAGTTAAGGTTTCTAAGTTTTTATGCACGCCCGGATGGCCCAATGGTACGGCGCAGGTTTGCTAAGCAAGACCAAAGGTTTTGCTAATCCTATAGACATCTCCTTTGAGAGGAGAAAAACTACAAATGCAAACAACCTGTTTCCGCAAGGATATCCAGGTTCGATTCCTGGTCCGGGCGTTTTTCATTTTGGTGCATTGAATATCAAAAAAAACGCACGCAGGGCGCCTTATACTTACAAAAGATATTTTTCTTTACATAAATCCTTAAAAACAGGCCAGTGTCTTATAAAAGATGAAAAAGAGAATGGCATCTGCCTGCCTGTATGCATTCTTGCCTTGCTTTCTTCTTGCTGACAATTTAACTCATGGAAGCGCTGTGCCTTTGGCTAATAAGGAAATTCGAGAAGAATTCAGGCAGAAAAGCAGCATAAATGAGGCGCTATTCAATTCAGCACTTAAAAGCTTTGAGGATGGAAATCTTAATACAGCAATCTCTATCTTTGAACTTTTAATATTCTCTGATCCCAGAAACCCAGAATACTATGATTGTTTGGGTGTTTTATACAGAGCAATAGGAGAAAATGAAAAAGCAAAAGCAAATTTTAGAGAGGCAATCTCTCTCAAGCCAGAGCTTTTATCTTTTTATAAAAAAGAGTCTCTTGATTCTGCAGCTAAAGGGGATTACAGCAAGGCTGTATTCTGCCTTGAATTGGTTGTAGAAAAGGAGCAGAACAACCCTGTTCACCATAATCTCCTTGGCATGCTTTATTATGCGCAAGAAAGGCTTGATGAAAGCATAATGGAGCTATCAAAAGCAGTAGAGTCTGACAAATCCTTTGCGCAGGCATATTTTAATCTTGGATTTGTTAATTACATGAATTATTTTAAAACAGATGACAAAAACTTTCTTGTGAAGGCAATCGCCTCTTTGACAAAATCTGATGAATTAGAGGCAAATGACGAAGCAATTGAATTAGCAAAAAGCGCATATGAGCTGCTGTATAATGCAAGGTTTGACTATGCTCGCTGAATGTATAGTTCAATTCAGGACTCGGGTTTTAAGAAACCATTTTATCCAGTGCTTTTGCTATGTTTAAAAGCCTATAATTGCCGCCCAGCGTAGAATCTAAATAATCTCTTAACTCTTGATCTTCAAATGTTTTTGGAGCTATTTCCCTTTTTAGTAAGATATAATCTGTTTTCCCAGGAGACTCGAACCCCATAACATTCAATGCAAATTTATGCTGTAAATCTTTACCTAATATTCTGGATTTTAAATCTGGACTTACATCTCCCACGAATCTTAAAGCATAATGCATAATAAATAGAATAGAATACATATTTATTAATGTTTGCCATCAATCCAAATTCGCCTTCGGCGAACTTCTGTTAGTCACATACATATAGGTTCAACAAAATTCAGGCGATTTGCTGAACCTGCCAGGCTTACTTCAAATGATTTCCAACAAATAAGCAATATTCTTTCAAGTCTTTTATTATGCCATCTCTTAAATCTGCAGGAAAATCCTCTAATTCTGAAGAAAAAATATTAAAAAACGCATCAAGTTCTTCTTTTTTCATCGGTCTTTTCTTTAATGTAGAATAATGCTCAAAATTTTCACATATTATTGCAGAGATGCCCTTACTATCTTCCCTGCTTTCTCTACCTAAACAATGGGCTGTCGATTTGTCTTGATATATTTCGAAATTGGTAACGCGCCCATAATTACTATTAGTTTTTATTTCACATATTTCTAGCAGATATTTATCTAACAAACCTTCTGATTTCTTCCATCTTGTATAAAGTTTTTCTCCATTAGGCCCGGGATAATAATCCGTTCCCTTTAACCCCCAGAGTTGTTTTCTCCATGCCATAATCCTCTTTATTATACAGCTATAAAAAGCTTTTTATACCCTCAGCTGCCTTTTATAATCACGATGGATTTTAATGAGTTCATAGACAAGCATCTAAAAAGAGAGAATAGGGCTAAAATTATAGGAAGATACTATCCTTCTGAGATTGGGGGATGCATAAGAAAGACATGGTTTTCTTACAGGCTTCCCAAGGAAACTGACAAGAATACTGCAAAGGTATTCAAGGCAGGGGAGATGCTGCATGAATTCATATCTGAGGTGATAAAATCTGAGAAAAATCCTGAGATAGAGCTTGTCAGCAGCGAGATTCCTGTGAAGATAGAAACTGGTGATTTTGTTATTTCTGGCAGAATAGACAACCTGATGCTTGTTAAGGTTGATGAAAAGCAGTACCTTGTCGAGGTCAAGTCATGCAAATTCCTGCCAAATGAAGCAAAGGAAGATAATGTCATGCAGTTGCAGCTGTACATGCATGCAATAGGCATACATGACGGGATAGTTTTGTACATCAAAAAGGATGACCTTCAGACAAAATCTTTTGAGTTCAGGTATGACAAAGCTATGGTAAAGGATGTTTTAGAAAGGTTTGATATTCTTCATCATACACTAATTTCCCAAAAAATGCCATACGCAGAGGCAAAAAGAGAGCCTGGAAAAGAATGGATGTGTGATTTTTGCCTGTGGAGAGAGGAATGCGATATAATTGAAGAGGAAAACAAAGAAAAATATCAAAAATAGCGCCTAATTTTTATTACCCTACATTATTTTGTGCTCTATTTCCAGATAATATTGCTTGTTTTTAGTTTTCGAATACAACAAGATTTAAATATAGGTTTTCTTTAGTTCTTACAGATAGTTTTACAGGAAAACCTGGTTTTTTTCCTGTTACCCTACAAAAAACGTCTATAAAAGAGGAGAATGGCTTATAAAAAGTATATAAAAAGAGGAGGAAAACTGTATGGCCCCTATATTTATGAGAGCAAGCGAGAGGGTGACAAGGTTGTAAGTGTTTACAAAGGAACAATTGCAAGTGAAAAAAATAAAATAAAAAAGAATTTTGCTCCTGCAATAGTCATTTTTTCCCTTATCATTCTTGCAATGCTATTTATTTTTATAAATTTGCCGCATCCTACCGGGAAGATTACACTGCAAGTTTCTCCAGCATATAATCAAGGCGAAGCAATTTCAGGCGCGCTAAAGCTAAGCCTGAAGGCTGGCGAGCTTATTCCTGCATCAAGTGTTATTTCTGCAGATTTGAATGGGGAGAAAAGGCAGTTTTTATTGTCTGAATTGCTCACACAAGGCGCAGCAGAAGGCAGTTTCTATATTGAAAATGCACAGCTTAGCGGCTCTGGAGCAGGTTATGGCATAGCAGGCACGAAAACAATATATCCTGAAATACAATTTAAGTTAAAGACAATCAAGGAGAGAGCAAAAGATGAGCAACAAATGCCTGAACCTGCGCCTCAACAAAACCCTCCTCAAACTGAACAGCCTTCAGAAACACCTTCAAGCCCTATTGAACAGCCACAAATACCTCAAGAAACCTCAACTGAACAACCTTTAGGCACTACACCAGAGCTCCCAGCAGAAGAAAAACCAATAGAGCAACCAAAACAAGAGCAAAAGGCAGAGGAGAAAGAGACAAAAAATGAAGAAAAACAGGCTGAACAAGAGCAAAAACAGGAGGCAAAGGAAGAAAAAAGCGGGATTACAGGAGAGGTTGTAAGTGAAAAAGAGGAAAAAATGATAGATGTTGTTGTTTCTGCGAATCAGCCTTTCAGTTATGCTATTGAAGAAGGCGAATCAGCAGAGATTGTGCAAGGAAGTGTGAGGTTAGCAGGAGAAAAAGACAAAAAGATTGATGAAAGCGCATTAAATCTGCAGATTCAAGCCAGCAAAATTACAATAACAACATCATATTCTGAGACAGAAACAGGGTTTGGCGCTGATTTTACAGGGGGCGAGGCAAAAACAATTGAGATTTCTCTTGAAAAGCTTGACATAACAGCGCAAGAAGGAAGCCTGCAGGTTGCCCTTTCATATAATGGCGCTGAAATTATAAGCGCAAGCGCTGATGTGGATATAGGGTATAAAGCACCAGACATACCTCAAGAAGAGCCAAAAGAGATTCCTGTAGAACAACCAGGGGAAGAAATAAGCGAAATACCGACGATTCCTGAAGAAAATCTTACAAATGCAACAGCTCCTAAAGTTAATGTTACAATTCCTGAAAATATCACAGAACTGAACATTACAGGGCAGAATATAACAAATGCAACGCTTCAAAATGTTACTGAGCTCAACATAACAGAATTGAATATTACAGAGATAAATATAACCGAGCTAAATTTGAGCCTTATCAGGAACATTCCTGATATAACACTTGAAAAGAACAGCAATACAACGCTAAACTTGTCAGAATACTTTGCAGGCGCAGAGGGTTATAAGGCTGTTCAGCCGGAAAACATAAGCATAAGCATAGATTTAGAAAATGCCTTAATTGTTCCTGAAGCAAACTTCACAGGAATAAGAAATGCAAGCATAACAGCATACAGGGAGAATGAGTCAATACAGGAGGATTTTGTTATAAATGTTCAGGAAACAAACATAACAATCCAGACAATACAATACCAGGCTAAGATAGGGCACCCTGTTAAATGGAAAAAGATAATCACAACAGAAAATCCTGAAAATATAACATTAAAGCTTCCTGCGAACTCTACAAACATAACACTAAAGGAGATTAAGGATAGCAGGATAATTGAAGAATCACAAATAAATACAATAACAGGGCAGGCAGTCTCTGGAAAGATATCAGTTGAGTTAAGCCTTAAAAAAGAGCCTAAATTCATTACCTTCTTAAAAAAGCTGTTCAGGCTTAAGGGAGCAACAGGCAGGGCTGTTGAGGCTGAAGAAACAAAGCAGGCAAGGCAGGAGGTTGAGGTCAATATAACTGCAGAAGAGAATATTGAGTATGAACTGGAATACTATACAGATGCCCCTTATGCTATTGAAACAAAAAAGGGCAATTATTCTAAGGAGATTATTGTAAGCTCTAACATACATTATGAGGATGTCCTGTCTTATGCCTTCCTGCCTTTTGAAGTCTCATCTGAAAAGGCAATAAAGCTCAAATGGAAGATATTTGCATGGCAGAATTTAACTGCTCTTAATCTGACAGCGCAGGAGACAGAGCAGCTTAATAATCAAAGTGAGCTTGTCAAAGAAATAGGCTTTGATGCATATGACACAGACAACAACACAAAGATTGACTATATAGAATGGATTGTTCCTGCCTTAAGCAACCAGACATATGAGATAAGCATTACAATACTTAATGTGCATTCTCACCCTTCACTTTATGGCAACTGGACAGTTGAGTTTGAAACATCAGGACAGGCCAATTTGACAATAACTGCAACACAGGATTTGAACTATACAAACCTTACAACAAGATGGAGCAATGAAAGCGAGAATGAAACTGCCTTTGACCTTAAATTCTTAGAAGTCAGGTGCGGAAATGAAACAAAGCAGTATGAATGGCTTGGAGAAAACTGCTCAGAGCAGGAATGTTCTGCGCTTATCACTGATTATTCTTGCAATGTAACAGCCCAGGAGATTTCAAGGGTCTTAACGCCTAAACTTCATGTCCTTAAATTCAATTTTGGGGGGCAGGAGGCTTATGCTTATAATGCTGTTGGGAATGAGACATCAGAATCAGATAACAATGAGTGGAGGATGTTCCGCAGGTATCTTAATCATACTGGCTTTACGAATGCATCAGACCCAATAAGAATTGGGACAAATATAACATTTTATACAACAGGGGCAGGGGGGGTTTACTCTTCACCTGCTGTTGCAAATGGCTTTGTTTATGTTGGAAGCAATGATGCTAAATTATACCAGCTAAATGCAAGCAATGTGAGCCAGATGATAGCAAGCTATTCAGCAGGCGGCTCTATATATTCTTCACCTGCTGTCGGGGATAATTATGTTTATGTTTTAAATTATGATACTAATTTGTATCAGCTTAATGCATCTAATGTAAGCAAGCTGATAGCGAATTTCTCAACTGGCGGAGGATTGTATAATACGCAATCCTCGCCTGCTGTCTTTAATGGCTCTGTATATGTGGGCAGCACAAATAATATGCTGTACCAGCTTAATGCTACCAATGTCAGCCAAAAGATAGCAAATTTTTCAACTGGAGAGGCTATTTACACTACCCCTGCTGTTGCAAATAGCTATGTTTACTTTGGAAGCAATGACAATCAGGTCTATCAATTAAATGCAAGCAATGTGAGCCAGAAGGTGGCGAATTTCTCAACCAGCGGGGCAGTTTATTCCTCTCCTGCTATTTCAGGAGGTTTTGTTTATGTTGGAAGCGATGACAAGAATATATATCAGTTAAATGCAAGCAATGTGAGCCAGAAAGTGGCGAATTTCTCTACTGGCGGGGTTGTCAGATCATCTCCTGCTGTTTCAGGAGGTTTTGTTTATGTTGGAAGCGATGATAATCAGGTGTATCAATTAAATGCAAGCAATGTGAGCCTGTTGATAGCGAATTTCTCAACCAGAGGGGCTATTTCCTTTTCCTCGCCTGCTTTAACAAGCCGTTTTGTTTATGTTGGAAGCAATGACAGCAAATTATACCAGCTAAATGCATCCAATGTCAGCCTGTTTATAGCAAGCTACTCAACCAGCGGCGCGATTGAATCTTCCCCTGCTATCTCAGGAGGTTTTGTTTATGTTGGAAGTTTAGACAGGAATATATACCAGCTTGGAGGCCCTGATATTGTTCCTCCTGACATCAACTT
>JACOYM010000065.1 GCA_016181905.1 Candidatus Pacearchaeota archaeon
TTATTTTATCTCAATAAGTGTCAAAAACCCGTTTATCTCATTCTTTATTTCATTTAGTGTCCTGAATCTAAAAATTCTTTTCAGCATATATTTCTGCCTCATGTAAAACTCCTTGTATGCCTTCTTGTACATCCTTTCCATCATTTCCCTCTTGAGCATGCCGTGCTCAAATATTGCCTTTCCCTCAAGATTGTCATATTTATCCCAGTTGTTTTCAAATATTTTTCCCTCATTTTCAATAACCTGCCTTATCGGAGTTCCGGGAAAGGGGATGAGTATGGAAAACTGAGCAATATCCAGCTCAAGGCTTTTTGCAAAATCTATTGTCTCCTGCATTGTCTTTTCATCCTCCCCGAGATTGCCAAGCATAAAAAATCCAACGCACTCAATGCCTGCCTGCTTTGTCCATTTAACAGCATTTATGCACTGCTGCAGGCTTTGCCCCTTTCTTATATTGTTTAGTATTTTCTGGCTGCCCGACTCAATCCCATAGCTTAATGAGTAGCATCCTGCTTTTTTCATCAGCTTCAGCAATTCAAAATCCACTGTCCCAACCCTGACGCCGTTCCCGCATTTCCACTTTATATTCATCCTCTTTTTTATAACCATATTGCAAAACTCTTCAATTCTTTTTTTGTCATTTGTGAACAGGTCATCAACTATATGAAATTCCCTGTATCTGTATTTTCTCATCAAATGCTCAATCTCCCCAAATATGTTCTCAGCGCTTCTCATGTTGCACGCATTTCCAAAGATAAGCTTGTTGCAGTAATTGCACTGCCCAGGGCATCCCCTTGAGGTCAGGATTGTTATAAACCTTCGGTATTTGCTGCTTGCTGAGGCATATTTTTCAAGAGGCAGCAGCTCAAATGCCGGAAACGGCAGTGCATCCAAATCTTTTATCCTCTCTCTTGGCGCATTTTTTATTATCTTGTTTTTGTCCTTGAACACAAGCCCCTTTATCTTTTTGAAATCTTTTTTTCTATTTTTGATTTCTCTGGCAAGCTCAAGCATAGTCATCTCACCCTCTCCTAGGGCAACAAAGTCAATAAAATCCTTTTTTATAGACTCATCCGGCAGGGCAGTAGGGTGCGGCCCCCCGATAACAATCTTTGCATCAGGAAGCATTTTTTTTACAGCCTCTGCAATGCCAAAGCACTTATTTATCGTCGGTGTTGCAGCAGTAAGCCCGACAATATCTGGGTTGAAATCCTTTACATGCCCTGTTGCCTGCTCAATGCTTAAATTCAGCGCATTTATATCAAGGATTTTAACATCAGCGCTTTCCTTCAGCTCTTTTTTCAGCACAGCAGCTATGTATGCAATTCCCAATGGAGGCAGGATTGTTGAAATCCTCTCGCTTTTTCCTATCATCCTTCTGAAATTCGGGTTTATCAGCAAAACCCTTAAAATATTTGTTTTTTCCATTTTACCAGTTATGATGAATCTTTATTTTTTCAGGTAGTTTGTCATATGCCCTAACAATAAACCTGAAAGGCGAATGCCAGAGCCTAAGTCTTACAACAGCAGAAAACATCTGAAACGGAACTTTCTTTACATTAAGTTTTGAATCTGCCCTCTCTCTCCATCTTGTTGGAACCTCTATCAGCTTAAATCCCCCCTTTTTTACCCTGTGCAGCAGGTTAACATCAAACGCCCACCTTATTGAGCTAAGCTCTGGAAGAACACTTTCCACCACCTCTCTTCGCATCATTTTTGCCCCGCATTGGGTGTCCTCAAACGGCAAAAGAAAAAGGAATCTTACAACAAGATTAAACCCCCAGCTTAGCAGCTTTCTCTCTGCAGACTCTCCCTCAATTACAGCGCCTTTTTTTCTCCTGCTTGCAATCACCCCGTCATAATTTCCCAGGTTTTTCACTAAATCATAAAACGCTTCAGGAGAGGTTGCCATGTCAGCATCAACAAACCCTGCCAGCTCTGCTTTTCCCTTTAATGCCTCCTTAAATCCCTCAATGATTGCAAATCCCTTCCCGCCCTGCCTGAAATCAAGGTGCCTTATTCTCCCCCATTTTTTTTCAGCTCTCCTGACAACATCAATTGTCCTGTCCTTGCACGCATTCAGCACAACCATAATCTCAAAATTCCTTATTTCCTCAGCTTTTCTCTTTCTTTCAAAGAACTTTACATACTCTTCAAGTGTTTTGCCAATCCTTTTCTCCTCATTATGCGCAGGGATTATTATTGATATGCTGTGCATGCTCTTAATTCTTTTTATCATGTTTTTTATGCTTGATTTTGATTTATAATTTTATGTCAAAATTATCTTTTAATGAATATAATGCTGTAAGCCAGCAAAAGCAAGTATGAAATTATGAGGGCAAGAGAAAACTGCAGCAGTGATGCATTAAAAATGCTTAGCAGTACTATCTGCAGAAGCGCAAAAATCATCAGCACAAAAGATGATTTTCTGATTTTGTTTAAAGACAGCTGATAGAGGATTATAATATTTGCAACAGACACAAATGTGTAAGCCAAAGCAACAATAAACAAAAGAGGGTATACATCTGCATAAGCCGGGCCGAAAAGTATGCCTATTACCTGTTTTGGAAATAAAAGATATACAATAAGGATTATTGCAGACAGAATGGAGATAAGCTTAATTGATTTCGAAAATATCCTGCCCGTGTTCTTTCCTTTTTCAAAACTCTCAGATGCCAGTGGAAACATGGTCTTGCCTATTGCAAATGTGCCAAATAAAATCATCTTCCCGAGCATGGACAGCACAGCGTACTTGCCTGCCATATCTGCTGAAAAAAATGCCTTTGCAAGTATGATATCAAGGCTGTACATCAGGACAATTGAAATCATCGCTGTTGTAACAGGCATGCTGTATCTGTAGATTTTGTCAAATCTTCCGTTTTTCTTCCTGCTTTTAAGAACCTTGCTGATAGGCAGAAATGCAAGCAGGAATGTAAAAACACCGCCAACAACAAGCCCACCTATCGCGCCATAAACCCCCCAGCCAAGCATCACAAAAACAACAGCAAGCGCAATCTTTATCGCTGATTCAGCTATCATGTTTATTCCCAGGGAAGAGAATTTTTTCTGCCCCTGCATAATTCCTCTCGTTATAGGAATCATAAAAACATAGAATATGAACAAATCTGCAAGAAAAAGAAGCGAGAAGCTTATCTTAAGGAAAGAAGATAAAAGCCATGCCGCCGGAAGAAAGGCAGCGAAAACAGCAAAGGCAAACAACAGCCCTTTTTTTGAGCTTCTGTAAAACAAGTCCTTTATTTTTCCATACTGCTTTTTTGCATTAAACCTGCTTGCATACCTTGTGACCACTGTCTGTATTGCCTCTGTCGGAATGCCAAAGATATAAAATATTGACATCAAAACAGCCAGTGTTCCGTAATCTGCCGGAGTGAGAAGATGAGCCATGGAAAAATGAAAGACATAGTTCAGCACATTGAATATGCTTATCATTGCAAAAAGTATAATGCTGCCCCTTACAAGCTCATCTTTTCCAAGGTTAATTTTTAGCATCTTTCCTATTTTAATTGCAAAACTAATTTTCTTATATGAATATGCTTCTTCTGAAGATTATAATTGCCAGAATGATAATTATTATCTGAACAGCATGCACAAAAAATACAGCGTCTCTTTCATAAACCTTATGGCTTGGCTTTATTTTTTTCAGGATTGCAATAGCAACATGATTTAAGCTGTAAACTTCCTTGTAGGGAAGCTCTAAGCTATTGTCTTTATTCGGCTTGGCGAAAGATTGTTTTTTCAATCCCCCCCTTAATTTTAATATCACTTCTGCTATGTATGGAATAAAAACAAAGACAGCAATCTTCTCAAAATTTCCTAATATAGCCATGGAAGCTATCAATGCCCCTACAGAATATGTTAAGATGCCTCCTGGGAAAACCTTTGCAGGAAACTTATTATAAAAATAAAACACAGCCAGCGAAGCGGCCATGCATAGTCCTATCAATGCAAGCCAGGAAGACCCTGTTGAATATGCAACAAAAGATAGAAAGCTTAAGATTATTATGCCCTGCCCTGCCTCTAATCCGTTAAAGCCTGCAAGAAAGTTGTAAGTTGTTGTCGCCCCGGCAATGCCAATTGGGATAATAATCAAAGGATATAAAACTCCCAGGTCAACCTGCCCGGCTAATGGCAGGCTTATAACCTGCTCGCCTGCATTAATTACGATTAAAGGGATAGATGCGACAAATGCCAGAAAAATTCTGAATCTTTTCGATAGGCCTTTGCGCTTCCATCCAAGCAAGTCATCAACTAATCCCACTATTGCAAGAATTAAGATTACTGCCAAAAGAGCAAATAACTTTAAGAATATTCCTGTTATTGCTTCATCTGAAATCTTAAGAACAAATGTTTTAATTGCAACATAAGAAAGAACACTCAAGACAAAGGCCATAACAACAACAATGCCCCCGGAAGAAGCAACATTCTTTGGCTTTCCATATTTATTCATGTCCTCCCATAAAAGCCCCACTATCCTGCACTTTTTAATCCAGTAAGGCAGTATCAGCGATGTTAATGCAATGCTTATCACTATCGGCAAAATCAAGATAATATCCATAGACAAAATAGAGATTTGGTGCTTTTAAATCTTATAGGTTGCATTAAAATATCCCCCTAATCTTCTCTAAATGTATCTAAGGCAAATATTTATAAACTATATAGTAACAACAATAATTATGGATAAATGCGTATATGCAGGAAGTTTTGACCCAGTAACAAACGGGCATCTTTGGATGATAGAGAAAGGAACAAAATTATTTAATGAGTTTGTCGTAGCTATCGGCATAAGCCCTAAAAAGAAATACACCTTTTCTCTTGATGACAGATTGGATATGCTTAAAAAATCTGTTAGAGATTTTTCAAATGTGCAGATAGCATCTTTTGAAAATCAATTTCTCGTTAATTATGCAAAATCAATCGGTGCAGATTTTATTCTGAGGGGAATAAGAAATGAAGGCGACTATGAATATGAAAGGGGCATGAGGCATGTTAACAGCGACTTAAATCCGCAGGTAACAACAGCATTCTTAATGCCGCCAAGAGAGATTGCAGAGGTAAGCTCAAGCTTAGTTAAGGGGCTTGTCGGCCCGGAAGGATGGGAGGATGTAGTTGAAAGCTGCCTGCCAAAAAATGTTTATAATAAATTTTTAGTGAAGTTTAAGGGCTTGCAGGCAAAATGGAATGATTTATACAAAAGAATAAATGCAAAAGGAAATCCTGAAACAGCATACACAGAACTTTTAAGCTTATATGGTAAAAATCAGAGAGCATATCATAATCTTGTGCATATTGCCCACGCTATCAGAGAATTTAATGATGCTAAGCACTTAATGAATAATCCAGAGGCAGTAGAAACTGCTCTTTGGTATCATGATGCAATCTACAATACTCATGCAAAAGATAATGAAGAAAAAAGCGCGCAACTTGCAGCAAAAAGATTAAGCGAAGCCAGCTTAACTGATTCTTTTGCAGGTAATGTAAATAAATTAATACTGGCGACAAAGCATAAGGAAATGCCAAAAGAAAAAGATGCTCAATATGTAGTTGATATAGACCTGGCTGCGCTTGGAAAACCTGAAAAAAAATTTGATGAGGATGATAAGGATATAAAGGAAGAGTATGGCTGGGTTAGTGAAGAGCAGTTCAAGCAGGGAAGGAGTGCAATGCTAAAAAATTTTCTTAAAAGGCCATCTATTTACCTGACAGATTTCTTTAAAGAAAAATATGAAGCCAAGGCAAGAAAGAACCTGGAAAGGGCATTAGAAAAATATAAAGCCTAATAAAAAACTAAGTTAGTCACAAGTGTTTTTTATCTTTACAGCTGCCAGCTTAACAAAATCAGATAGTGCTGTGTTATGATCGATGTAACATGAAAATATAGTTATTTCTTTCTGCATTTAACAATAATCATTCTAGAAAACATAGAAGGGTAAATTCTTGCGAGAATTCTAATTAATTTATCTGCTAATAATGCTAAAATATTTCTATAACTTTGCCTAGATTGCCATACATACCTAATCTCTTCTATATGAAAATAATTGCTAAACAGCCACAAAATATCTTTTACTCTGGGTTTATGTATATGCAAATGCTTATTTACAACTTCAAAAGGTTTGTCAACATCAGTTTTCTTACCAATCAAATAATATAATCTCATAATAAAATTATACTCGTTTGGCATTGACAAGAATAAAATTCCTTTATCAGACAAGACACGATTAATCTCTTTTAAAACATTCTTTGGATACATTACATGTTCAAGACAATCCAAACAAATTATTATATCAAATGATTTGTCATTAATAGGCAGGTAGATATCATCTAAATTAAATATATAATCATGTTTACCCCTATAATCCAGACTTTTATATTCAACATTTTTAGGTAAGAATTTCTTAATTATTTTTTGTCCCGCCCCTATTTCCAAGACCCTCTTATTCTCAATTAAATTCAAATTATCTAAAATAATTTTATATTGGTTTTCAACACTCTTTAATTTTCTTTCCATTTTAAATGCTACAAATTAGTGGCATCGATTAATATATAAAACTTACTATTAATTGGTAGCATGTCAAGAAGAATTGCCCTTGATATAAAAAAGGAAATATTGAAGCTGCTATCAGAAAAAGAGAGGAGTTTAAGGGAATTAGAATCAAAGATAAACACAAATTTCCAAACAATAAAAACACAAATAAAAGAATTAGAATACTTTGGTTTTGTCAAAGTTATAAATCATGAAAAAAGCAAGATTAACGGCAGGCCATTTACTTCTGTAAGACTAATAAAGAAACCATAATAAAAATATAAAAGCCTTTTAATAAAAAACACCGGCTGGCTTAAGTTAGCTTATAAGTATTTCACAATTCTATAATTTCCAGTTTATGTATTTGCTGTAATCTGTGTCTAGATAGGCAGGATTTACCTTTTCATCCCCATTGTACTTAATCTTCCAGATTTTTATCGGCCCCTGAATTCCTTCGTAAAATACAAACTCATTAAGATTTGCCCCCTGCCTGTTCAGCATGTCAACTATCGGGCTTGGCTCTGAATACGCTGACTCAAAATTATCAAAATTTTTCCATGCATCATTCAGGATATAAAGCTGGCCAAGCAATCCCCGCATTATCCTTGGAGAGACATACATTGCAGCTCCTGTATTGTCTAGCTGTATTCCCTGCCCAGATTGGATTATTCTTTGAATAAGGTATACTGTTGCATTCAACCCGTTTTTGTAGTCTATGAGCTGTTTGTTATAATACGCATATCTCAGGGGTATCCTATACTGCGTGTTCTGGTATATAAAAACACCTGTTGGCTGCTTGAATGCAGTTGAATTGTTGTCTTGGTATGTTTCCAGCAAAATACCCGCAATTGCAGCCCTTCCGCCAGGCAGGAATATCTCTGAGGCATTTTCATTCTCTTTAAAGCTTATATCCTCATCTGTATATGTTCCGCCCTGATAAACAATCATTATGCCATTCCTTGTTTTCTGTGATTGTTTTGGGTCAGACAGCATGGTAACAGGCCCTGGGGAATATCTGTCAAAATTCTCATCGCTTCCTATTATAGCAAAAGCCCCATACTTTCCTAAATCAGTTGAATCAATAAGCAGGTGTGTTGTATTATGAGTATACAAAAACTCAAGCGCATCCTTCTCTTTGTCTGTTGTTAAAACATGCCTGCCTGTGAGATAGTTCCAGTATACAATGAAATTTCCGCCATCAGTTACAGTAGCCCTCTTCCCAATAGTCTGCACCCAGTACCCATAATCCCACCAGTGGGCAAAAACAGCATTTTCCGGTGTGCTTTCTCTAACCCATGCCATTGCCTTTTGCCATTGCTGAGTGTAAGTACTTGGAACAAAGCCATATGCCTCAGCCTTAATCTGCTTGTAAAAACTCCAGCCGCTATATATGCTTAATATCAGAACAACAGAGAAAACAACTGCAAATATTATCTTAATTGTCTCATCTTTTGTTGTTTTGAATCTGCCGGCTGAATCGACAATCAGATAGCTGACAAATATCGGGGCAATAGGCGCTAAAATCATTATAAGCCTTACAGCGCTTCTTGCTGTAAAAAGGCAGAGAACAAATAATACAAATAATAAAATATAGTTGTAATCAATCTTTGCAAAGCTGTTGTTTCCTTCTTTATAGTCTCTTATATAATAATAAACAAATGCCCCAATCAATAATAGCGCAGAACCATAATAGAACAGCCTGCTCTCAATGCCATCGCCATCCATTATAGCAGGATGCGGCGCATACCTTGAAAATACCAATCCGAAGAAAAATAATACATATAAGGCAGTCAAAAGCCATGCCCTCTTTTTCCCGACATGACTCAACATTTTTTTAAAGAGAATAACAGAACCAACAAAAAACATCCAAAATAATACAGGAATATTTTTTATTGCAGGCCCGAAGCTGTTAGCCCACTCTGAAAAATATGGCTGCCTATTTTCAGCAACTGTCTGGCTCCATCTGCCTGTGACTGGCTTGAACATCATCTGATTTATCGCTGTCAGTTTATCAATAATAAATCCTGCTCCGAAGAAAAGAAAGCTTAGAATTATCAAGAGAATTACTGCCAATATTAATGAAATAATGTTTTTTGGCAGTTTAATTTTTTCAAGTGCCTTCAGCTTAGACAGCTTTGTATTCCAGACAATCAGGTGAACAATCAGGATAACAAAAACGAGCAAAGCCAGCCCAGTATCCAGGGATTTGGCCAGTTCTCCAACCTTGAATCTGGCTGATGCAGCAGTCATGATAAACATTGAAAAGAATGCCCATAATGAATAAAGAATGGTTTCTCTTTTGTGTATTTTATTCAGGACAAATGCAATTAATGTAGAAATGGCAATTGTAACAAAAACATATGAAACACCCCCCCATATCAGCCCCATTACAGCTGTTGAGATGCCTGAAAGAGCAGCCAAGGTTATTGCAGCCTTTTTATTTTCAGTCTTCCACGCCTTTAAAAACAGGTAAAGAGCCAAAAACATAAAAAAGAAAGCAGCAGACTCCTTTTCAGGAATTCCTGCAACCGTCCTCGGCAACAGCTCAGGCATGACAGCCATAAAAAATGTTGAAATTAATGCTATAATGCTTGCCTTTGTGTCATTCTCATCTTTTTTTCTGAAAATCTCCCTTACAAAGAAAAAGAACACTATCACAGTGAGGGCAAACATTATTACAGGAAAGATGACAGCTGCATACTCAACATTTATGCTTTTATCAGAAAAATGGAATATCCAGTATGTCCATGCAATCATGTAAGGCAGCAATCTTGTTTCATGCGATGGCTCAAACCCTAACGGGGCATTTCTCATAATGTCAACTGCAGGCAGAGAGCCCTTCTCAACAATTATCTGCGCATATCTTAAGAAAAAGAAAGGGTCCAGGTCAGGCCCCAATGTCCAGGTATTTGTTGTTATGTCCCACAATCCGGGCCTTCCGCCATGGTCTTTCATTGGCTGTGTTCTAATATTGATGCTTAACAGCACTATTATGAATAGTATAATCAAAGCCCAGATTGAGCTTTTTTTTAAAAAACTTGCAATCTTTTTCTTCCTTTCTTCTATTATATCCTCTTCCACTTTGCTCTCTTTTTCATCCATCTTTACAAGAATTTCTGGAAATCTTTATCCTTCCCGGTTTATTCCTTCTATTCTCTTGAGTTATCCACGTCCCTAAGAATCTCTTCAGCGCCCTGTTCTCTTCTAACCCCTCCCTCTTTTCCGCAATAAGGGCACACCTTTGGAGGCAATTCTCTCTTAAGCTCAAATCTGTAACTGCACTTTATACAACTGAATTTTGTCATTTTTTGTTTTTTATAACTTTCTTAAAATTTATGCATAAAAACTCCTTTTAACAACAATAATTTCTTAATTTTTAAACTTATCCTATTAATAACTATTAAAAATTAGAACAAGCTTGGCGTGATATACACCTCTATCAGCCCTGCTACCACCAGTATTACAATAGCAATTATTATCAGGCTTATTGAATCCTGCAGAACCTTCCAGAATCTTTCAGTTTTAAAATTATACCTTATCGCAGCAATCCCTATCATGCCCCCTGCCATTGCAACAACAAAATATGCTGCTATCTCAGGAATGCCATGTATCATAAACCTTGCAACGCCGACAGGCAGCGCATTTATGTCATATTTTGTGAATATTCCCACTGCCGCAGCTATGACGCTCGCATTCCATGCGAGTATGAATATTGCGCCTGCCCCGAATATCAATGAGAAAACCAGCGTGAAAATCAGGACATACACATTATTTGAAAATATTTCAAAAAACCTTGCGCTGCCTGACGCATAGCCTGTTTTTTTGACTGCTTGCTGGGTGATATAATCATTTACACACCCGTCAAAGTTTGAAGGGCGGTTGATAACACAATATGTTTCAATCTGCGCCTTGAAAGGCGACTGCATTACAATGCTCCAGAAAGAAAATGCCACAACAAAACCAAGAAAAAGCCACATGAACGCAGTAAGCATCCTTCCATGGTCCTTCATGATTCTAAAAAATCCCCCTGACTTAACCTCCCTTTCCTCCTCCAGTCTTATTGAGTAATACATGAAAGGCATGGTAAACATGACACTAAAAGTAACTATGAGTATGCCGGAGTATTTTGACAGCACAGGGTCCTGCGAAAAAATCCAATTAACCAGAAGAATTGAAAGCGAGGCATAAAATAGCCCGACAAAAAACAATTCCCAGGGCGCTCTTTCTGCCTTTCTCGGACTAAAAAGCATTTCTAACATGTTTATAACAGAGGAAGTTTGTTTAAAAACATTTTTATATGCCTTTTGCTTTTATTTTTAATGAACAAGGAAAAGAGGTTTGCTCAGATTCTCAAGCATATAAAAGATATCAAGATACAGGGAGCGAGGAGCATAGCAAGGGCAGCCTTGTATGCATATTCTCTTATGAAAACAAAAGAGGCAAGAAAACAGCTTATAAAAGCAAGGCCGACAGAGCCAATGCTGTCAAATGTTTTGCGCAGAATAGAAAAACAGCCTTACAAAAAGATTCTTCAGCATTTTGATTATGCGCAGCAAAAGATAAACAAATTTGCCTTCAGGATTATAAAAAACAACTCAACAATCTTTACCCATTGCCATTCAACAAATGTTGCAAATGCGCTGATTTATGCAAAAAGGCATGGAAAAAGCAGGCTTATAACAAGCACTTTTGGATATGCTATAAGGGCATGGATAAACATAATACGTATTTACCGTGACTATGAGCCATTGAAGTTTTTCGGCATAATTGGCAGCTTGATTTTCAGTGTTGGCTTCGTCATCGGGCTTTATCTCGTGTACCTGCACTTTACAACAGGAATTGTTGGGCATCTTCCCTTAATGATGCTTGATGTCCTTATCCTAAGCATAGGCTTGCAGATAATAATATTTGGGTTTATTGCTGATATGAATAGGAAATAAGATGAAAATACTTGTTCTTACAAGCAGATACACAGCAA
>JACOYM010000034.1 GCA_016181905.1 Candidatus Pacearchaeota archaeon
CAATAGTCAAACTCAAGCAAGAGCAGATTATTATAGAAAGAGACATGTCAGTTCCTGTATTCAGAGACAAATATATGGAAAAAAAGAAGCATTTGTATGAGTAAACGCAATTTAATATTGCAAAAATAACAAATATGTTAAAGACAATTAAGAAAAAAAATTCTGCCCCTTACACTTGCAAAATATGCAAGCTTTCTTATAAAGACAAGAGATGGGCGGATAAATGCGAGGCATGGTGCAGGAACAGCAAAAGCTGCAATTTGGAGATAACCAAACACGCAATAAAAAGCAGAAATGCCATGAAAATCTGAGATATGCTGAATAAAATAATAAAGATTAGAGAATTGATTAAGAGTATTTTATCCAAAAGAAACTATCTTATATTATTTGTTTGCTCAAGCGCCCTGCTTTTTCTTGTCTTTTATATTCTTACCCTTGCCAGTGTGACAAACCAGAGCCTGGGCATTTTTATAATGATGAATGGTTTCTGGTACACAATAGCGACATTCTTCCTGCTTGCGCTGATTGCCATGCTTTTCGGGGTGTATGCTGTTTTGCTAACATACATAATCAGGCTTAAACTAAGGCATAAAAAGAAGGCAAGCAAGTCATATGGGATATTTGGAGGCGCAGGATTTCTTGTCGGCTTGTTCTCAGCAGGATGCCCTATGTGCGGCGCGTTCTTATTCGGGCTTTTCGGCGCGCCTTTGGCATTATTCTTCATGCCTTTCAAAGGGCTTGAACTGAGAATGCTTGCGCTCATATTGCTTGGCATTTCTGTTTATATGATTGGAAGAAGCCTGATTAAGTGCAGAACCAGCTTATAGAAGGCTCATAAAATCTTCTCTTGTTAATTTAGCTCGCCTTATGATTTCGAGCAAAATTTCTTATTCTTTTTTCTTCTCTAATCATTTTCTTACTCCACGCAACATGCCATTTCATCTAAATTGTTGTCAAAGCTTTGTGCTACTTTCTTAATCATCTCACTTAATGTTGGAAAAACATGAACAGTATCCCTGATATCATAAATCGTCATTTTGTTTTTAATTGCATAAACGGCAGTTGTTATTATATCGGCAGCCATTGGCCCAATAATGTGAACTCCGATAACGACTTTGGTTTTCGGATCGAGAACCATTCTGATCAAACCACGAGTATCTTTAATTGCCAGTGCTTTTTCTACATGGTCTAATGTTACAGTTCTGCACAAACAAACATTATATTTTTTCATAAATTCTTCTTCTGTTATGCCAACTGCTGCAACCTCTGGAGAAGTAAAAACTGCATGAGGCACTTCATTATAATCTATTTTTTTATTTGCATTTTCAAACATATTTAGAATAGCAAAATTGCCTTCTTTCGCTGCTGTTGTTTCGAGAGGCATTAATCCTGCAACATCACCAGCAGCGTAAATGTGCTTTTGAGAAGTTTGCATATATTCATTTGCTCTAACAAAACCATTATCATCTAATTCAACACCAGCTTTTTCAGTTTCAAGAAGTTCTGTATGTGGTTTTAATCCACTAGCAAGCATTAATTTTTCAGCAGATAAAATCTTTTTCTTTCCATCAATCTCAACAGTTAATTCAATTCCATTTTTTTTTTTTTTTTCTTCTTTTGTTGTTGTTTTAGTATAAATAGTAATTCCTTCTTCTTCTAAATATTTTCGCAATTCTTCTCCAATCATAGAATCAAATTTTGGTATAATCCTTTCTGAATGTTGAAGAACAGTAACTTTAACTCCAAAGTAATGGAAGATTTGAGAGAACTCCATCCCCAATGGCCCTCCGCCAATAATGATTACTGATTCTGGCTTTTTTTTGAGATTGAAAATATTAATATTTGTAATGAAATCAATTTTGTCAATTCCTTTAATTGGTGGAATAAAAGTAGAAGCCCCAGTTGCTATGAGAAAATGTTTTCCTTTAAATGTTTCATTATTCACTTTTACAGTATGTGAATCTGCAAAAGAAGCCAATCCTTCTTTAAAGTCAACATATTCTTGTTTTTCAATAACATTTATGTAGTTTTTAGCTCTAAATTTTTTTACCATTTCATGAGTTTCTTTTAATGCTTCTATAAAATCAGCTTTGCCTCGTAGTTTTATTGCCTTAAACTGGTTTCTAACTGCATAAAAATATTCTTTTCCCTGGTGAAGCATTATCTTTGATGGGACACAGCCAACATTTACACATGTTCCGCCTAGAGGCAAGATTTTCTCATAGTTTACAAGAAGCGTTTTCTTTTTCAGCTTGTTTGCTGTATTTGCAGCTGCAAAAGCTGCAGCTCCCCCGCCTATGATAATCAAATCATATTCTTTGCCATTCATTTTTAACATGGTGCTTTAAGGTCTCCAAACAAATCAGGATGTTCTTTTAATAGTTGGAATATCTCCTTATCTTCTCCCTTTGCAATACCGCTAGCAATTATTAAATTAACATCTTTACCTGTTGCATCAGTAGCCAGCGATGCCTGAGCAAATTGTGTTGCCATAGAAAAAAAGATTACTATTCCCCCCTCTTTAGCTGCCAAAACAGATGACGCCTCTGTATTTGGAACATTAACACAATTGATTACGAGGTCACAATTTTTAGCAAAATCAAAAACAGCAGCAGCATTGACAGCATCTATTTTTGCAAGTTTTTTTGTAAAGCCTGCTTTTATTATTCTGGGGAAGTTTTTACCATGCCTGTCAATCCCAAGAATTGATGTTTTAGGAGAATATTTCTTAATTGTTGCCATGGCAACCATTCCAGCATTACCGCATCCTATAATTAAAGCCTTAGAAATTTTTTTAGCTTGAACCAGTCTCTTCAGCTGAATTGTCACACTTGCAATATCTAAAGCAGTTGCAGCAACATGCCAGTCCATTCCGCTAGGAACAATTGTGAAAGGATAACTTTCAAATAGGACAGCATGCCCTTCAACTTCTATGCAATGGCCAACTATCCTCTTTATTTTTTTTATGGACAATGGGATTGCTGTTAATGAAGCCCAAGGAACTATTATTCTTCCATTATACTCTCCTAACAAAACACCTCCAGAATTAGTTGCAGGGTTGTGCATTTTACCCCTCTGTTTGACAATGCCTAAAATTCTTTTATTAACATTAGCATAATTTTCTTTCATCTGCCTCATGCTGGTGGAATCTATCTTCAACAGCTTAACCTTAACTATCTTCTCTGTCCTATGAAGTTTTCTGATTGTGTTATCCACCTTCCATGCAGCCTGCGGCACAACGCCTTCAGGCTCTACAACCCTATGAAACCCATAATTCATAAAATAAACATAATCAGATTATTTTTATATCTTTCTATAAAGCATAAAGTTCACGCCCTGTTAACGCAATCTTTTTAAGCAGATTTGATTTAGAAATATCAAGAAAACCCTCTTGTCTTACCACACACTAAAGTGTGTGGTTTGTTCGTTGGGTTTTCTGGATGATCAGAAATTGAAAATGTATTGTTTTCGTAATACCACATAATAAATTGTATGGTTTTCAATTTCTGACATAAAGAGGTGAAAAAACAAGATGGCAAAGGTAAAACTTGGTTATAGGAATTTTATGCTGCCTGTGACTGCATTTTTCTCAATAGTATATGTGATATGCGGCATATTTTATGCAATCCTGCCGCAGCAGACAATTGCATTTGGCAGCTATCTATTCCATGCCAGTATCAGCATGCAGGCAATACCTACAACTGCAGGCAGGTTTATCATTGGCTTGATAGAGACAATCATCTTATCTGTAATAGGCTCAGCTTTATTTGTATGGCTTTACAACAAGATAGCAGGAAAATAAAGGCTGAATTTTATTAAATCAAACATGAAAAGAATCTTCATGATTAGTGGCATGCACTGCGCTTCCTGCGCAAGAAACATAGAGAATTCTGTAAAAAAAATTAAAGGAGTTGGCTCTGCTTCTGTAAATTTTGCAACAAGGAAGCTTTATGTTGAAATAGAAGATGGCAATGATGTTTCTGATGATGAAATTATGAATGCTATTTGCAGGGCAGGGGATTATAAGGCATATAGTGAAGAAACAGGAGAATTAAAAAAAGAAAAGCCAACAGCGAAAGAGGGGAGGGAACAAAAGACAACATTCATTGTTAAAGGTTTAGACAACCCGCATTGCGCCATGACAATCCAAAAGGCATTGGAAAAGATAGGGGCAAAGAACATACAATTAAACATCAATCTGCAAAAGGCGTCTGCTATCGCAAACAAAGAAGAGATGAAGAAAGCAATTGAGGATGCTGGTTATGAGGTTCTGAAAGAAGAAACAACACTGGAGGATGCAGAGCTCATAGAGATGAACGAAGCTAAAAAAAGGATGTGGCTTTCCTGGAGCTTGGCAATTCCTATTGCGCTCTTCAGCATAGTTGTTGAAAGGATCTTTAATTTGCATAATCAGTTTTTAATGCTCATTCCGCTTGTCCTGTCATTCATAATCCTTTTTATTATCGGATACCCAACAATAAGATCTGCATTGAAATCAGTAAAATACCTGTCTTTTAATATGGATGTCTTGATTAGTCTGGGAACATTAGTTGCATTTTTAACAGGCATACTGAGATTTTTCATTCCAATAGAGGATTATTCTGGAATAGGCGGGATGATTATGGCTTTTTTCCTTACAGGAAGGTATGTTGAGGCAAAGGCAAGAGGCAGGGCATCGCAGGCAATCAAGGCATTATTAAAACTTGAAGCAAAGACAGCAAAGATACTCAGAGGCAAGGAAGAGATTGAGGTTCCAATAGCTGAAGTTAGGATAGGGGATATCATTGTTGTAAGGCCAGGAGAAAAGATTCCAACAGACGGGATTGTTGTTAAAGGCGAGAGTTCTGTTGATGAAAGCATGGTTTCAGGAGAGAGCCTGCCCGTAGAAAAGAAAAAAGACAGCAAGGTAATAGGGGCAACAATCAACCAGGATGGAATTTTATATGTCAAGGCAACAAAGATAGGAAAAGACACATTTCTCTCGCAAATAATAAAACTTGTTGAAGAAGCCCAAGGAAGCAAGGTTCCAATACAGGAATTTGCAGACAGGGTTACAGGATATTTTGTGCCTGCTGTTATAATAATCTCTGTTCTAACATTTTTAATATGGTTCATATTCCCAGGATTTATGAAAAATATTACCTCTTTCTTTTCATTTTTGCCGTGGATTAACCTGAATGTAAACACAATAACACTCGCGTTGTTTGCAGCGATTGCAGTCCTTGTTATAGCATGCCCCTGCGCTCTTGGATTAGCTACGCCAACTGCCCTGATGGTTGGCTCAGGCATCGGAGCAGAAAAAGGCATTTTGATTAGAAGAGGAGAGGCAATACAAACAATGAAAGACATCAAGATAATTGTATTTGACAAAACAGGAACAATCACAAAGGGAAAGCCAGAGGTTACTGACATTATTTCTGTAGATGCAAATGAAAATGAGATAATCAGGATTGCAGCTTCTCTTGAATCCGCATCAGAACATCCAATAGCAAAGGCAATTGTAAATGAAGCAAAGAAAAAAAGAATTAAGGCTGATGACATTAAAAATTTCAAAATCTTGAGAGGAAGAGGGGCACAGGGAACCTTAAAAGGAAAAAGAATCCTTATCGGAAACAGGAAATTAATGCATGAAAACAACATCAATGTAAACCAATATGAAAAGCAGATACAGCAGTTAGAAGAGCAGGGAAAAACAGCAATGGTTTTGGTTATTGACAGAAAAGTGACTGGCATAATTGCAGTTGCTGACACATTGAAAGATGATTCTATCAAGGCAATTGCTGAATTAAACAGAATGAACTACAAGACAATCATGATAACAGGGGACAATGAAAGAACAGCAAGGGCAATAGCAAAGCAGACAGGCATAAATGATGTTTTGGCAGATGTTTTGCCAGAGGAAAAGGAAAACAAGGTTAAAGAATTGCAAAAGCAGGGAATGGTGGCATTTGTCGGAGATGGCATAAATGATGCGCCTGCTTTAAAGCAGAGCAATGTTGGAATTGCAATTGGAACAGGAACGGACATTGCGATTGAGTCAGGAGACATTGTCTTGGCAAGAGGAAATCTGCAGGGCGTTGTTACAGCAATAAAGCTGTCAAAGGCAACATTCAAAAAAATCAAGCAGAATTTATTCTGGGCTTTCTTTTATAACTTTGCCGCAGTTCCTTTGGCAGTTATTGGAATTTTGCATCCTGTTATAGCAGAGATAGCCATGGCAACTTCTTCCATAAGTGTTGTCACGAATGCTAATCTGCTGAAGAGGATAAAAGAAAAGATATAAAAAATAAGAAAAGATAGATCAGGATGATAGAGCAAAAAGCATTTGATTATATCAAGAAATATCTCTCTGCAGGCTATGACAGGAATGATATTTATGACAGGCTGGTAAGAGACGGCTGGGATGCTGAAGAGGTAAGAGAGGCTTTGAAGATAGCAGAAAAACAGGCTAAAAAAGGCATGAAGAAGATTATTTTAGCGCTGATTATACTGGCTATCCTGATTATTATTTTTGTTGGCGGGATATTCTTGTTTATTAGTCTTGCTCGCTAATGCTATTCTGCAGCATGCAGGCATTAGCAATAAGTTCGATAAATTTATAAGCCTGTTTATCCTGTTAACTTAATGATAAAGAGGGGGATAATCTCACCAATTCTCTTATTAAGTGTGATGCTTATGTTTAGCTTAATAGCTATTTCTGTGGTTTATGCTGAGGAAAATCAAACCCCTGTTGCTGCACCTTCTTCTGGCAATGTTTGCGGCAATGGTGTATGCGAGCAGGATGAAAAAACAAGCTGCGCCCAGGATTGCGGAGCTCAAACAGCAACATGCACAGACAGCGATGGAGGAAAAAATTATGACGTGAAAGGAACTGCCAAGGACGCATACAGCGAGAAAACAGATTACTGCCAGAATGAAAAGCAAATAACAGAGTATTATTGCCAGGATGATGGCACTGGAAAACTGGCTATGTGGACTATCGGCGCGGTTGACTGCCCTTATGGATGCAGTGATGGGGTATGCCTGCCTGCCCCAACAGCTGTTTGTGGAAATGGAATTTGCGACAATGAAGCAGAAAAAACAAGCTGCGCCCAGGATTGCAAAAGCCTGATAAAATGCTCTCAGAATTCTGAATGCGGACAGGCAACAACAACAAAATCCTGCGGCTCAAAGATAATGCCTTCTAGCAAACCTGGGCAATCCCAATTTGACAGCTCTTATGCATGCAAATCAGAAAGCAAATGCTATTGCCAGAATCCAGGAACATATGATTCAGTATGCCAGTGTTCATATGGAGAGTCATGCAATCCCTGCCAGTATGGGTGCAAGGATGGAGAGTGCATCTCAGGAATAAGCCCTAATGCGCAATGCACAGACTCTGATGGAATAGATTATTACAGCCAGGGAAAAGCCTGCATAGACAGCAGCTGCCAGGCAGATTACTGCGCAGGCAATACAATTATAGAATATGGCTGTGAAAATAATAATGCAGTAACTTATAAATACTGGTGCCCAAGCAGCTGCCAGAATGGCGCATGCATAAAAGGAGAAACAGCAAAAGAGCTGGTAAAATGTGTATTTGGCAATTCTGCTTCAACGCAAGAATGTGTTGCTAGTTCTTCAGATGGCCAGATTAAATGCTCAGGGGTTGAAACCTGCGCGATTAGTGTCTCTGGCCAAAAAGGAGATAAAATTGTATGGAAAAGCACATGCGGGGGCTATGCCTACACAATAATAGATGGAGAAGAGGAGGAGGCAAAATTTGAGTGCGGCTCAACATCAACTCCTGTCTCGCCTGAAGAAACTGCAATAGGCTTTAGAAATGCATATTGGCAGTGTTATGATGGAACAGAAGAAAAGCAGGGAGGAGAAACATCATGCAAGCCAAGTGAAACCTGGCAGAAATATGCCCAAGAAGCCTGCAACAAGCGATGCATAACAGCCCAATCAGACAAAGAAAAGTGCCTGGCAGGGCAGAAGGAGTATTGTGAAGGATATACAAAATGCGGGGCAAACTCTTTTGCCGTATATAATGAGTGCTCTTTAGGCAGCATTATTGTTCAGCCTGTCTGCGGCAATGGGATATGTGAAAGCGGAGAGTGGCAGGTTTGCGAGATTACAGCAACAACCTGCAAAGAAAATGAGATATGCAAGGCATCTGTGGCAAAATGTTATGTGCCATGCGCCAAGGATTGCCCAAAAGGCATAGAAGGGGTGTATGCAAAATTAGATGAGCAGTTTAAATTGCAGATGAGCCAGGAGGCAAAGGTTGAGAATTATCAGAATTTAGTAATCAAATTCAATGACTTGTTTGTTCCAGAATGCGCCGCGGCCGCACCAGCACAAACAACTAAGGCAAACGAAACATCTGAAAAAACAGCGATTATAGAAAAGTACAGCACATTAACAGGAAAAGCTGTCTCTTCTCTATTGTCAGAATTTATGACAGCTGCCCCGCAATCATCTGCAGCTGTTTCAGCATGCGCTGGCAGGGAGCCTTATGCAGTATTGCAGCTAAAGATTTATGGCAATAATGAGAAAACAGAGGTGATAAAGATACAATTAGGGGAGAGAAAGCAGGTTTTTGACTTGGCAGTGAGCTTTTTGGATTATGACAAGGAAAGCAGGGTTGGATATTTTGTTGTTTCTCTGGCAAGCGGGAGCAACTTTACATGCCCTGAAGGATGCATCTGTGATATTTCCGGAAGCATTAAAGAATGCAGTAAAATAGGCGAGTGCCCTGACAAACAAAAGCTGTGCCCTGACGGAATATGCAGGGATAAATGCGAGATAACAGATATTACAACAGACTGCAAGTTTGGCTGTTTCTACCAGGACAAATGCCTGCCATATGGCTTGAGGATTAGCGGATTATATTGTTCTACAAACAATGACATGAAAACACAGACTGCAGCAGCAAACGAGAGTTGCGAGAATAATTTTGAGTGCAAAAGCAATGTATGCATAGATGGAAAATGCATCAGCTCAAATTTAATACAAAAAGTTCTTGACTGGTTTAAGAGATTATTCGGCGGAGAGTAATACAGGAAAGAACATTAAGCATTAGGTTTTTGTGGGATTTTTGCCTGCATTGATAAAATCTTCAAGATTTCCATCATTTATTCCCAAGACATTAAAAGGATTAATCTCTAATTCATTGCTAAACCTTGGGGCATATTCTTTTAGTTTTTCATTAACATTTAGCATCTTGATGCATTGCTGATAGATATATTTTGCTTGCTCAAAGGTTCTTTTTGCGGCTTGCTGCGGAAGCTCGCTTGTGATGCATCCCACTTCATCTATGCTTAAATAAACTGAAAGCTCTGGGTTGGTTATTGCTACTGATTTTATACTGCCTTCGTCTGATGCAATAGACACGCAAGAATGCCTCTCTAAAGAAAATAGCTGCAGGACTTCCATTCCGTCTGTGCCTATTTTGTATTCAATTGTGTTGTTCTTCCCTGCCCCTGTCTTAAATCCCCTTTGGAATATTGGACTTACCATGCATAAAAAGATTTCACAATCCTTAAAAACCTTTTCCTTATTTGTTTATTATGGAAGATAGGTTCATCAAGAGTTTTGAAGCCCGCGTTTTAAAAACAATAAAAAGGCACCAGCTTGCAGGAAAAGGAAAAAGCAGGAGAATTGTTGTTGCGATGTCAGGAGGCAAGGACTCAGCAACAACAGCTTATCTTTTGCGCAAGTTTGCAAAAAGGCTTGGCTGCAAGATTGCGGCATTGTACATTAACCTGCATATTGGAAATAAAGAGGGATATAGTGAGAGATGCCTTCAGGCAGTTAAGAAATTCTGCTCTGGCAACAAAATTCCTTTGCATGTCTATGACATCAAACAGGAAACAGGATGCTCAATCTGCTATATTCGCAGTGGAGTTCAGCAAAAACTCAAATTGAAAAATTGCGCAATATGCGGTGTTGTGAAAAAGTGGATATTAAACAAAGAGGCGCGAAAGCTTAAGGCAGGCAGGATTGCGACAGGGCATAACCTTGATGATGAAGCGCAAACAATCTTGATGAACTTTTTTAAGGGCAATCTTATGCTGAATGTGAATTCTGGACCGGCAACAGGCATAATAGAAGACAGGAAGTTTGTGCAAAGGATAAAGCCACTTTATTTCATGCCAGAGGACGAGATAAGGCAATATTCAATGGCAATGAAGCTGCCTGTTGTCTATGAAAAATGCCCGTGCGCGATTGACAGCTACCGCATTGCGACAAGAAGATTTCTTAATAAGTTTAATAATAATACCAAGAGGAGGATTGTTGATAATTTTACAGGCATGCTGCCTTTATTAAGGGAAAGGGCAAAAGCTGAGTCTTCCCCAGTTCAATATTGCAAGAGCTGCGGCGAGCCAGCAAGAAATAATGTATGCAAGAGATGCATGCTGATAAAAAGAATGCAAAATAACAAGATATATAAATAATAATTCTTAAAGGGTTATATGAAAAGGGTGAAAAAAAGAGCGCTGGAAAAAGTAAAATATTTTAGCTTATTTGAGAAAGGGCTTGACATGGAAGAAATTACCATTCTTGCGGGCTTAGAAAGATTAAGAGACGCTGTTATGTATGGCAATTTAGACAGAAATGCCAGGAAAAGGATGATTAAAATCATAACACATTTAAACAAAGACACCCTAAAACACATTAAAATCTTTAAAAATTTAATGAGATAAGATGAGTAAAATACATAAGATATTAAGAGAACAGCTTAGAATTGAGGAAAAATCCGTCAGGCTTTATAATTCCTTTACCAAAAAGATTAAAGATAAAAAAATAAAGAAAAGGGTTGCTGGCATCAGGGATGATGAAAAAGACCATGTCAGATTGGTTGAAAAAATGATTTCTATTATGAGCCAGAATTAAACTCTGATGAGCCAGAATTAAACTCTGAATTTCGGATAATTGGAACATAAGCAATTAACTGCAAGAGACGTCATCTTATATAGAAGCAACAATTAAAAAGGCATTATCTTAAATATAAAAATGAGATTTAGCAAGATAGAGATTCATGATTTAATGAAAGCATGGTTTTTTATTTCATTAGCCTTTGCTGTCCTATTCTCAGGAGGCTATGCCTTTTTTCGTTCGCCGAATTTTCTAAATTTTGTAATTATATTTATTATTTCAGTATTTACAGTTGGCATAGCATTCTTGCTTCATGAAATAGCACATAAATTTGTTGCGCAAAGATATAATTTAAAAGCAGAATTCAGGGCATTTGATAAAATGCTATGGATAGCTTTGGCAATGTCTTTCTTTGGCTTTATAATTGCAGCCCCTGGAGCTGTTATGATTCATGGCTTCAGAATCAATAGAGAAAGAAACGGGAAAATAAGCCTTGCAGGACCATTAACAAATATTATACTTGCAATAATATTTTTAATATTTGTTTTTTTATTTAGGAAAGAAACTGGTTTTCTTGAAAGTTTTGCGCAGATTGGGCTTTTAATAAACACCCTCCTTGCTGTTTTTAACATGATCCCTATAATGCCATTTGATGGTGCCAAAGTTTTAGCATGGAATAAATTAGTTTATGGAACTTTTGCAACCTTCTCTGTTTTGTTATTAATTCTTGGTTATATTCTTTAAAATATTTCTTGCAGTATAGAAATATTTAAATACTGCCATGTTTCTATATTTACTCACTTATACAATAAGTTGTGTATAATATAAACTTAAAATACAGACTGAAAGCCCTGAATTGTTTGTTGTTAAAAAAGACGGCAGAAGAGAGCCTTACAGCAGGGACAAACTCTTGCTTGGAATAGTAAAGGCATGCGAGAAAAGGGCAGTATCCCATGACATGATTGAAAAGATTATGAATGAGATTGAGGAAAAGCTGAGAAAAAAGGGCAAGGAGATTAAAAGCAGCGCAATAGGCGAGATTGTCATGAAGGCGCTTAAAAAACTGGACAAGGTTGCATACATAAGGTTTGCGTCTGTGTACAGGGACTTCAAGGATGTTGATGACTTCAGAAACATTACAAAAGAGATAAAGAGGTAAAAAAATAAACTTACGAGAGGGAAAATGGCAAAATATTCAAATGGATTGGAAGATGAGATAGATTTAACAGAATCTTCAATAAAGGTTCTTGAAGGAAGATACCTCAAAAGAGATGATTCTGGCAAAGCAATTGAAACAGCGCATGATATGTTTCAAAGAGTAGCGTATAACATTGCAGAGGCTGACAAAATATATGACACAAATGCAAGCATAGAAAAAACTGCAGAAAACTTTTATCAAGTGATGTCTAATTTATATTTCCTGCCTAACTCGCCAACATTAATGAATGCCGGCCGTGAGTTGCAGCAGCTTTCAGGGTGTTTTGTCTTGCCTATTGATGATTCAATAGTGGATATCTTTGAAATAGCCAAACAAGGAGCATTAGTTCACAAATCTGGAGGAGGCACTGGTTATTCTTTTTCCAGAATAAGGCCGAATGGAGATTATGTTAAATCAACAAGTGGTATTGCGTCAGGGCCAATATCCTTCATGGACGTATTTAATAAATATACAGATGTCGTAAAACAGGGAGGGACTAGAAGAGGGGCAAATATGGGCATTCTTAGAGTAGACCACCCAGATATAATAGAATTCATAGATGCCAAAAATAAACCAAATGACAAAAATAAAAAAATTGCAGATAATTTTAAGGAATCAAAAAGTCTAAAAGAAAATATTGAAAAATTACTTGTGGGCAATTATCAATTAAATAACCTTAACATATCTGTTGCTTTAACAGATAGATTTATGGATGCTGTTGAAAGAGATGAAGAATATGAGCTTATTCATCCAGCAACCAAAAAAGTTACAAGAAAATTGAAAGCAAGAGAAGTGCTTGATAAAATCGCAGAAAATGCATGGAAAAATGGAGAGCCGGGGGTAATCTTTATTGACGAGATTAACAGGCATAATCCTACGCCAGAAGTTGGAGAGATAGAATCAACAAATCCTTGCGGAGAACAGCCACTGCTGCCTTATGAATCATGTAATCTTGGATCTATTGATGTTTCAAAATTCGTAGATAACAAAAAAATAGATTTTGGAAGATTAGAAGAAGTTGTGCACACAGCAGTTCATTTTCTTGATAATGTTATTGACATGAATAAATTTCCTCTCCCCCAGATTGAGAAGATGACAAAGGCAAATAGAAAAATAGGGCTGGGGGTTATGGGATTTGCTGACATGCTTATACAGCTTGGCGTCCCCTACAATTCTCAAGATGCTATATTAAAAGCTGAAGAGGTTATGGATTTTATTCAGGTTAAATCAAAAGAGGCATCTGCAAAACTGGCAGAAAAAAGAGGAAACTTCCCAAATATTGACAAGAGCATATACAAGGGCCAGCTTATGAGAAATGCCACCACAACTACTATTGCGCCTACTGGGACAATTGGTGTTATTACGGGCTCTTCTCAAGGTATAGAGCCTTTGTATGCAATTGTTTATAAAAGAACAACCCCCCAATTCACATTGTTTGAACCAAATAAAATTTTTAAAAAAATAGCTCAAGAAAAAGGTTTTTATTCAGAAAGCCTTTTAAAAGAAATTTTTGGGAGAAATGGGACTATAAAAGAGTTTGACAGCATTCCCAAAGAAGTAAGAGACCTATTTATTACAGCATATGAACTAAACCCTGAAGAGCATGTAAAAATACAAGCTGCTTTTCAAAAACATGTAGACAATGCTGTAAGCAAAACAATAAATTTTCCAGAAAGTGCTAAGGTAGAGGATGTTAAAAATTCTTTTATTTTAGCTTATAAAAATAATTGCAAGGGTGTAACGGTCTATAGAAATAATAGCAGTGAAGAACAGGTTTTAACAACGGGCAAAAAAACATCAAATAGGTCATTAGTCAGCATGATTGTTGAAGAGGTTTTAAAAAAACCTAGGCCTGAAAGAGTTGAGGGTCTAACTCTCAAACAAACTACGCCCTTCGGAAATATGTACCCAACAATAAACAAAGATATGAAGACAGGAAATTTATATGAACTTTTTTTAGCTATAGGAAAGGGAGGGGGGGATGTAACTGCAATGGCTGAGGGTTTTTCAAGAGCGCTTTCTCTGCTTTTTAAAGTAGGGGTGCCTCCTGAAATAATAATCGAACAATTTGAAGGAATAGGAGGAAAAAGCCAGATTTTTGATAAAGGACAAGCTATAGGCTCAATACCAGATGCCATAGCCCAAGCTATTAAGAAGTATCTTGAGCAAACAGGAGGAAATGGGAATGACAAAAGTAAAAAAGACCCTATTAAGTCTGGAAACTTATGCCCTCGATGCGGTTCTCCTTTGATTAAACAAGAAGGCTGTGAAAAATGTTCTGACCCTGAATGTTTATTTGAAGGAAGATGCGGCTAATAATTTTCAATTTTCGAAACCTTTATTAATGCACTATTTCTCAATTTCTCATTATGCATAAGAGGTTGAGCAACATCAGGAGAAATGCAAAATGGCACATAATGGTATTGATGAATTATCAGAAAAGCAATTTGACAGCTTTATCCAGAAGCCAGTTGCAGTTGTAGATTTCTTTGCAGACTGGTGCATGCCCTGCCTGATGATGGCTCCTGTTATTGAAGAGATGTCTGAGAAGTTCAAGGGCAGGATTGCCTTTGCAAAGCTGAATGTTGATGACAACCAAAAGCTCTCGCAGAAATTCAAGGTAATGTCCATTCCCACGCTGATTGTATTCAAGAAAGGAGAAGAGGCGGGGAGATTGATAGATGACTTAATAAAATGAGATTAGAAACCAAAGAAGATTGGTGCAAACTGATTAAGTTAGATGAGAAAGAACAAAAACAGGTTTTATATGAATTATATGGGTCTGGAAGATTGTCTTACCATTTTGAAAATAACTTTGATGTGTGGTTTAATTATGCGTCAAATGGCTGGAATACCTGGCAGTATAACTTAAGCCTTGGAAAACGTTTATATTTTACCAGAAAAGAGGATATAGCAAACTACAAAGACGCTGTGCTTGAATTGCGGTTAGAACAGGATAAGAAAGTTAAAACTGCTGCAAAGCATGACAAATCAGAATGGGTTATATTTCAGTACTTTGTGGCTGGGTGAGGCTTTTAAAATTCTAAACAATTCTCATTTCTCACAACCTTTTTAAAGACAAAATATCTTTCTTATGCAAGGTCCCGTAGCTCAACCCGGTAGAGTACTAGCCTTTTATGAAACACAAGGAAAACCATAAAGGAGAACCTTGGTTTCTTGGCAAGCTAGGTGTTGTGGGTTCAAATCCCATCGGGACCATTTTTATTTCTAGAAGAAAAATAAAGTAAAAAATGCTTATGCTGACTGCATCACATATTCCTGCCATTCTTTAAATGGCATGCCATCCCATGATGTTTTGCCTTTAGGCCAGAATTCTTTTGGAAAAACTGAAAAACCAGAGATATGTTCAAGTTTCTCTCTATTTTTTATATTGTTATAGGGGCATTCTTTCCAGTCTAGATTTTTTGCGAGTATCTCCATCTGGCATGGGCTGTAAGGTACAACTAAAGCACAATTATTTCCTTCTTGATCAAGAAAAATTCCTGGATAAATATTAAAACCATAAAAAGGGCATCTTGGCCTTTTCTTGCCTAAAGCTGGTTTTAGACCTTCCATAACTAAACTTCTGGATAGAGATATATAAATATTGTTGCAATAGAAAGATTATTTTGCATCTTCTTTTTTTTCATCAGGTTTAAAAGCATGTTTTTCCAAGCAAAAGAATGAAGATTGGCGTAAAAACATATGATAATGGAAAGTTCCTTGAGCATTTCAGGAAAAAAGTAGATTTTGCTGAGATTTTAACAATAGAAGGGAGGGATTATGAATTTGCAAAGCAATTTTCACAATTCTTGCCTGTTATTATTCATGCGCAGCACTACATCTTCGGCTCTAATCCTGCTGACAAATCAAAAGATGAAGGGGATGCCTCCTCAATTAATTTCGCAAGGAAAATTGCAGACTTCACAAATGCAAAAAGGATTATCCTGCATCCAGGAGTCATAAATAATGGCAGCAGCAGCGAGGAAAATGCTGTCTCTTTTATCAAAAACCTGAATGACAAGAGAGTTTTAATTGAAAATCTGCCAAAGTACAAAGACTTTGATTGCTTATGCACAACACCTGAAGACACAAAGGAATTTATGAAAAAGGCAGATGTTAAGCTTTGTTTTGACATAAATCATGCGATTGAAACTGCCTTTCAGGCAGGAAGGGATTATAAGGAATTGATTAAAGAGTTCATAAAGCTTAAGCCAGTTCATTACCATCTAGGCGGGCAAAGGATTAAGGAGGGGATTGCTTCACACAGGTCATTTCAGGACTCTGATATAGATTTGAAAGAGATTTTGAAACTTCTGCCCGCAGATGCAGAGATAACCATTGAAACAGAGCCAGACATAGAAAAAACAGATAATGACCTGAAGGCAATAAAAGGGGTTATAGAAGAGATTAGCCAAAATTAAAAATTAAGCTAATCATCTATCCTTGTAAGATAACCTCCTTCTTTTTTATTTATTATAGAGAGATTATGTTTTTTCAGAAAATCATTTCCAATAAATTTATCTTCTACCTCTAAACAAAAAAAAACTTCCTATTAATCCTATAATTAGTAAGGTTACCCCAATAATACTTGAAGTTGAATTTGTCATGTTGCCTATTACATTTCCAGTTAAATTAGGAGACAAAAAAAATATACCTCCTAAAATTCCAATAATCGCAACAGCTATAGATGAAGTTTTTTCTAGTCCACTAGATTTCCTTCGTTCTAATCTCTCTCTAATATTATCTTTTAAACCTTGCATTAAAAAAACAATACTGGAATATTCAACTGCCCCATTTGTGGAATCTGATTTTCTCCACTTATTCTGAGCAATTTCTTCAACCCTCTTCGCTCTCCTATAAATTGCATTAAGATACTTTTGCTCAGATTCTCCAAAAATATTTCTATCATGCAATCTATTATAAGCATAAACTAAATCGCGTGAGCCATAATCTAAATCAGTCATTCCTTTTCTATTTAAGTCAGAGTCATATAAATCTCTAAGGAGTGCCTCTTCATTTGTTATATTCGTACTAAGGACTTTCTTTAAAGTACTCTTTTTTACCATATTAATCTATATATTTCTACTTTAAAAACTTGTCGTAAAAACTAAGTAAGAACTTACTCA
>JACOYM010000035.1 GCA_016181905.1 Candidatus Pacearchaeota archaeon
AAATCCCGACATTTTTATTTTCCATTTTTGATTTTTATAAAATAAATTATGAATATATAAAATCTTGCTTTTCTTCAAATTGTTTGCTTACTCAACAATTATCTTTCCTTTCATATAAGGATGTGGCGCGCAATGATAGTTAAAAGTGCCTGCGGTGTTGAATTTGTGCGAGTAACTTTCTCCTCTGCTTAAAAATCCTGAGCTCAACTCGCTTGCAGAGTCAGAGGTGACTGTATGGCTTACAGAATCTTTATTTGTCCATACAATTGTATCTCCTGCCTTGATTCTTATTTCTGAAGGCGAGAAGGCAAAATTTTCTATGTTTATGCTGTATGTTTGCGGGGTTCTTGGCGAAATAGATGCAGTTATATTCTGCTCTGCCCCAGATGTTCCGCTTGCTCCGCCAGAACTTGCGCTGCCAGTTTGCTGGCTTCCATTGTCAATAGCCTGGATGCCTGAGCTGCCCTGATTGTTTTCATTGCCGCCTTTTGCTGTTAAAACTATTCCTGCAATAATTCCTATCACAACCAAAACTGCAACCGCAACTATTGCAATGATTAATGAATTTTTTGGCATTTTTTAAATTTCCCTCCTGTCAATTTCCTTGATTTAGCATGCTATATTTTTCCTATCAGCTCAGTGCTTGGCGTAATTGTCTTCATTCCAGGCTTCCAGTTCATAGGGCATACATTTCCTTTATTGTCCGAGACAAATTTTGCCGCCTGCAGCTTTCTTATCAATTCTTCAGAGCTTCTTCCAATGCTGTTATCGTGAAACTCAAATGCTTTAATGATGCCTTCCGGATTTATAATAAAGGTTGCCCTGGTGGAGATGCCATCATCTTCAATTAATGTCCCATAAGCCCTGCAAACTCTGCCTGTAGGGTCAGCAAGCATGGGAAATCTTATTTTCTTGATTGTTTCTGAAGCATCTTTCCATGCTTTATGGACAAAGGCAGTATCTTTGCTTACGCTTATTATTTCTGCGCCTAAATCTTTAATCTTTTCATAATTGTCAGCCAGGCTTCCCAATTCTGTCGGGCAGACAAATGTAAAATCAGCAGGGTAGAAAAACAAGACAAGCCACCTGCCTTTAAAATCTCTTAATTTTATCTTTTTTATTTTTTCATCAATAAAAGCGTCTTCTTCGAATTCAGGGGCTTGCTGGTTTATTGATATCATCTTAACTTTTCCTCCATTTCTTTTTCATCAAAGCCTATAATCAACTCGCCGCCAATATCTATCACAGGAAATCCGCTTTGGCCTGTTTTTCCAATAATCTCTTCAGCAGCCTTATTATTTTCCTCTACATTAATATCTTTGAATTCTATATTCTTCCTGTTCAAAAATGCTTTCAACTCCTTGCAATGCCCGCAATAAGGCAATGTATAGACTATTATGTTTTTCATTTTATTTTTTTAAGACATATTTTTATTCTTTCCTTAATCTTTACTCTAAATCCTGTCAGCCCTTTCATCAACAGCCTTCCAGTCTATATTTTTTATAAACCACTGAACATATGATTTTTTGTCTGTTCCATAATCGATAAAATATGCATGCTCGTACATGTCTAAAACAAGCAGGGGAATTGTGTCCCATACTCCCCCCTGATTGTGCATATCTGCTATATAGTTATGCAGCTTCTCATCTTTCCAGTCATATGCAAGGACAACCCAGCCCCTTGCTGACAATGCACAGGCAATAAATTCCCTTTCCCACGCCTCATAGCTTCCGAAATCATTCTTGATGATTTTCACAATCTCTCTTGGGATACATTTCTCTGATGTAATGTTTCCAAAATACATCTCATGCAGCTTTATCGCATTGATGCAGAACCCTTCTTCAAGCTTCAATTCGCGAATTTCAGAGTATGTTGCATTTCCTTCTTTCTCTGCCTTTGAGAGCCTTTTCATTATTTCCTCTATCTTTTTTAGATAGCCTTCATAAAGCTTGATGTGCTCTGCTGCCTGTTTCTCGCTTAATCCATCTTTCTTTAAATCATCTATCTTTGACATTTTTTAAAATCCAAGATTTTCCTTAACAATTATTATGCTAATTCTTCCTTTTTGTATCTCCTTTTTCACAATCAAAAGCTTGTTTACACCGCTGCCCATGCCATATGCAGCCCTTGCTCTTTTATCTTCAAGTTGGAAGGTATATTCATAGATGCGCTTCATTCCCTCATCTAAATCTTTAACAATCTTTTGCGCCCCGACAACCCAAATAACCTTATTTGAAGCGTATGCATATGCAGGCAACTGGCTTCCTGATGCAGAGGCAATCATGATATTTCCATCTTCTGTTAAGGCGTGGACACTTCCAACAGCAAAATCAGGAGCAGCCCCTAACCTGTTCATCTCCCTGCCTTGTTCTTTTCTGTCCATGCTATAGAGCTTATTTCTTACAGAAACAAACTTTCCAGAGTCATTAATCTCTGAGCTTATCCCTGTTTTTTCAAGAGTTATGGAAGACATAGTCATAACCTCGCTGCCCTTTGGTATAATCTCCAATACCATTTTAGCTGCCTCTTTGCCGTTAATTGCAATATGCGCATCCATTCCGTTTTCTTTTAGCGCCTTTATAGTTCTCCCTATTGTTTTATCATCTGCCAGCTTGTTCCATTTGCTTTTTTCCATTTTTTGCGCATTTGCATATAATTTTTGAAGTTTAAATAATTTATGAAACTAACACAAGGATAGCATGAATGCTGTATTTTCCTCTGCCTTCAGGGAGTGGATGGCATTCTCTTTCATGAATATGAAAACCCCTGGCAGCATCTTTATATCCCTGCCTTCAAGGCTGAAAATGCCCCTGCCTTCAATAACATACACAAATCCCTGCCTTGTTGATGTATGCTCGCCTATCTCTGTGCCTGCAGCCATGCAGAACAGGCTGACATTATTTTTTCTTGTCCTTATTATCTCCTTGCTTAATACCCCCTCTTTGGGGTATTCAATCATATCTTTTATATTTGCAGTGTTTTTTTCTTTGCCCATTTTTATATAATCTTATGAACTTTTTTGATATTTTTCCATAATATAAAAACAAAAAGCAAGTAAGCAAGATAAGCTAATATCTCAATTAATGAGGGATTGCCATTATAGCCAAACAACCCTTTTAGTATGCTTCCTGCATACCCCTTCTCATGCAGAATAGGATATATCCCTTTTTCAGCTAAAGGAGCAGCAGGATTAATGTTCCATACCTCCTCAATTAAGGCAGGAATAATTCCAGCTTCCTGAAATTCATGCACTCCATGGGCAACTAAACCAGCAGCAAATAAGATTAGCAATATGTTTGTAACAGCAAAAAATTTCTTTATGCTTATTTTCATTGAGCTTACAAATATAAGGTAGCCAAGGAAAATAGCTATTGCAATACCTGCCAATCCCCCTATTATGCTTCCTCCATTAGAAGCAAAGCTTGATGCTCCCAGAAATATGACTGTTTCAATTCCTTCCCTCAATATAGCCACAAAAACCAGCAGGAATAAGCCAAGTTTATGCGTTTCTTTTACTTCTTTTTCTACTTTTTTCTCCAGCTCCAAGGCAACATGCCTTTGCTTCATCATCCATAATATCATGGTAGTCAGCAGGACAGAGCCGACTAGCATAGTCAATCCTTCAAAAATATTTTCTGCTTTTCCTTCAAAGCCGCCAGCTATATTTACGAAGATTAAAGCTCCTATTATGCTTGCAATTAATCCGGAAGCTATTCCTACATAGACAACATTATTGTATTTTGCCTGCTTGGTTCTCGCCAAAAAACTCAGGATTATCCCTACAACTAAAGCAGCTTCCAAGGTTTCTCTGAATGTTATAATAAAACTTGCTATCATTTTAAGCTTTTAATAAAGGCAAGAGCCTTTTCTTTATCTTTTTTCTTTTTCTTCTCTATCTCCTTAAATTTTTTCAGTATGCTTTCTTTTGCCTTTTCACTCAATGCCTCCTCTGCCATAGGGTAAAGTATATTATCCTCTTTATTGATATGCTCCTGAATCAATTGGGAGTATCTTCTTGCATTTTCTATAATCCTGCCATTATTGCCCTCTTTTAATCCTTCTTCCATCCCTTTTACAAAATTCCTTCCGAGATTATGCTCATAAAGCATCTGCTCTACTGGATTGCAGTGCATCTTTGCATCTAGCCTGCAAAGCTCCTTGAACAGGATATCCTCCTCCTTTGCATGATGGAACCTGTCTGCATACCCCCTTATGAACTCAATTGCCTTGCTGAAAAAATCTGTGTTCAGCTTTTTTCCTGATTCAAGAGCGTCACATTCTTTATTCAATGCCTCAGCTATTTTCAATATGTTCTCATGCTCGCCTGAAAGTATTTGCACTGCTGTTTTCATTTTTTATTTGCTGATTGATTATTTTTTGTTCTTTTCTTTGCCTCTTCAAGTGTTCTGCCCTTTGCCAATTCTGTAATCATGCTTGAGGTTGCTATCGCTGCCGCGCATCCCAAAGTCTGAAATTTTATATCCTTAATATATTCCTGCTCATTCCCTGTCTTTTTGCCTTTTCTTTTCCCAACTTTAAGATAGAGCCACATCCAGTCTCCGCAATTATGAAGGCAAAAAGCTTCTGAGACAAAAGAGTGTGCATTTTCCACTTCTAGATTATTCACAATACCTTTATAATTAATTATATTTTTATTGGTTATGGGGGTATATAAAAAATTATCATCAAACCATGAATCAATTGAAGCATATGACTTGGGCAGGTATTTAATATCAAGAATGTTGCATAACTTTATTAAAGAGTCTCTTTGCCCAACATGAATTCTATAAGCTTTTCTATGATTAACTCCATTAATAATTCTCTCTTTTTCCTTATAAATAGATGGAACAATTTTTTGCCTTAATAAAAGTAATTTTATCTGTTGTGCTAATTGGAGTGATATTGTAACAAAGCCTGCCCTTGGGCCCTCTCTGTTTAGATTCACATAGCCGTCCCCTTTCCAAAACCCATATATTAAAGATTTTTGTTTTTTAGCAGGAAGATTCATAATAAAATTTGGAATTTTTTTATGCTCTGCCCCATTCCCAAATAGTTCTTTAAACCATCTCGCCATCCTTGCACTATACAAAAAAACACAAATTGTCTTTTTTTCTGGTTTTTCTTTTACTTTTATGTCTAAATTAAATAATTTTTTTGATATTTTTCTTATATCTTCAACAATTTCTCTTTCATTGATATTAAGAGCAAAAGAAATAAAAGTTTTACAAGGCTTATCTTGAATGTTCCCTTCTGCTAAAAAATAACCAAATAATCTTAACAAATCTAAATCAAGAGGAATTTTTCCAGGAATCTCTTTGCTTTTAAAATCATATTTTGGTTTGGAGATATTAATTTTTAAATAATCTGTATCTTTTTCTTCTTTCAAAATAGGATATAAAATAATGTCCCCTTTCTTTAGATTCTCTGCGTGATACCATGAAGGAATTAGCTCCTTTTTTCCTTTATTTCTAAAAAATCTCTGTTTTTTTGGAACTTTCATAGCATATACTAAATGTTCTGGTGTAATATTTATTATTCCAAGTTTATTTTTCAATTGTATTATTCTGCCGTTATATCTTCTTGAAGAGATGCCTAAGATAGTCTCATAATTTCCATTATGTGTAAAAACTCTATGATTTTTTTCAATATCAAAAATTTCAATAACTTCAGAATTCTTATGAATTTTCTCATGAGGCAATAGACATGTGGGGTTTCCAACCTTGCCTATAGCATCAGCATTCTCCATCTTTCCCATATTTTTCGGGTGCATAAAGTATTCCATGACTTTTTTTGTGTATTGCATTTTACCCTTTACTTTTCTTATTTTTTCTTGCTTAGCTCTTCTATCAATGATTTGATTGCATAATAAGAGCTGCCAAATATGATTACGCCCGGTATGATTGTTACGCCTAATGCAGGCAGCAGCGTTACAACCCCTATTGTCCCCAAGAAGCCCGCCCCAATGCTTTCCAGGAATATTCCCACCTGCGATAGATTTTTTTCTATATTCTTTTCAAGGGCATCAAGCTGCATTATATACCTGCCATTCTTGAATATCTTCACCTTTCTTTCTTCTTCTGAAGAAAGTATTGAGACATTGTTTCCTCTTGATGCAGCAAGGGCTGCAGCATGCCTTGTTCCATGGCCTCTGAAGGGCATTGAATCCTTGATCATTGCGCCATATGCAATAAGCATGCCTTCTTTGTTAACTATAACTGCACCATCAATTGTCGCAAGGCTCTCAGCCAGCTTTTCATTTCTTGTTTCTGTAACCTTGAATGGCTTTATATTCTGCTTTATGAGAAGCTTAAATGGCGGCTTCTTATCAGACACGATAACAAATAATCCCCCCTCTCCTTTTCTTGCAAGCTTTATTGCTGTCTGAATCAGCCTTTCCTCTATCCTTTTTATGTTCACATTGGCTTTAGCTTTCATTTTTTATTCAGCTCTTCTATAAGCTTTTTTATCTCCCTGTCATTCATGCCATGAGCCTTGCATCCCTGCTCTATTGTCTCGTTGGCAGCAGCAGCGCACCCAACGCACGCCATTCCTTTCTCAAATAAGATTCCTGCAGCATCTGGCTTTTTCTGAATCAAACTGCTGAATGTCATATCCTTTGTTATGAGATTTTTTGCCGGTTTTGTTTTTTTCATCTTTTATATAACTTATTTTTTTGTGTTTGAAGCTTAAATTTTTATGTTTCCGCTTATCTCGCGCAAGCGCTCAACAGAATGTTTTATATTATTTAAAGTGCAGCCCATTTCATCCCGTGTATTTTCATGGCTGAGCGTTATTCTTATTGAGCCATGGGATTACATGTCGCTCAGCCCTATTGCTTTCAGGACATGGCTTGGCTCAAGCTTCTGGGAGGAACAAGCAGAGCCTGTAGACACAGCTATCCCCGCCTTGTCCAGCAGCATCAACAAGCTCTCGCCCTCAATTCCATCAAATGAAACATTAATATTGTTGCAAGCTCTTTTTTCTTTGCTGCCGTTTAGTCTTGCCCCTTTTATCTCCAAAATTTCATTCAAGAGCATGTCCCTCATTTTTTTAATCCTTTTCTGATTTTTCATAATCTTTTCATTTGCCATTTCAACAGCCTTTGCCATTCCCACAATGCCCGCAACATTCTCTGTGCCGCTTCTCTTTCCAAATTCATGCCCGCCTCCGCTTATTATTGGCTTTATTTTTATTCCATTTCTAACATACAAAAAGCCGATGCCTTTCGGCCCGTTTATCTTATGGGCTGAGGCAGAGAGCAAATCAATATTTTTCTTTTTGGCATCAATCTCAAGCTTGCCAAGGCTTTGAACAGCGTCTGTGTGGAAAAAAACATTATGTTTCCTGCACAGGGCTGCAATATTTTCTATTGGCTGTATTGTGCCTATCTCATTGTTAACATGCATAACACTAACAACAAGTGTATCCTGCTGGATTGCCTTTTCTATATCATGAGGACTTATTATGCCTTCTTTGTCTACGCCGATATAACTTACTTCGTAGCCCTTCTTTTGCATTTCCTCGCATGTTTCAAGAATTGCAGGATGCTCTATTTTTGATGTTATTATGTGCCTTTTTTCAGGATATGCAAGAGCCAAGCCCTTTATTGCAAGATTATCAGATTCTGTTCCGCCTGATGTGAAGATTATTTCCTCTGGCCTCGCATTTATTGATTCTGCAATTGTTTTTCTTGCTTCTTCCATTGCCTTTTTTGATTCTTGCCCTTTAGAATGAAGCGACGAGGCATTTCCATACTTCTCTGTAAAATAAGGCAGCATCGCCTTCAAAACATCCTTATCAACCTTTGTGGTTGCCGCGTTGTCTAAATAAATTATCTTTCCCATCTTATGTCATTCCCCCTTAACAGGATTCATGCTGCATTGTTTTAATATTCCTTTGTTGTATTTTCCGCAGATTTTACAGGAACATTTTGTTTTTTTCATCAGAGCCAGAATTCTCATAATCTCCTTTAATGCAATATTTTCATTTTTGTTTATAGCAACAGCAGACTTTACAATCTCCTTTTTCACACTTGCAGGCAGGCTTATCTTTGATGCCCTCTTGTTTCCTAAATACTGGGAAACAGCAGCCTTGCTTATTCCCAGAATATTTCCGGTTTTCTCAAAAGTCAGCTTGTATTTCTCTGTAAGAATTCTTGCTAATTCTTTCCTGATTGTAGGAATGATATACCAGACTTCTATTTCCTGCGGTAGGGAGTACATTTTGAATATGTTTTAACTTCTTGTTAACAATAGTAAACTGGGATTTATAAACTTTTTGTTTTTGTTGGATATAGTAAACACCATTAACAAGTTATAGGAAAAGAAATCAAATAGAGATAAAAGGAATTTACGCCTTGCCCAGCTTTATCGCCTGCGTCGGGCAGGAATCTGCGCCTTCTTTCGCGCATTTTTCATTTGTTTTTGCCTGCTTTGCACGCGCCTTCATGTCATCGCCCATCTCATAAACACCCGGGCATATTGAAGCGCATGCCCCGCACCCTATGCATTTTTCCGCGTCAATTGTAACTTTGTATGGCATTTTTATCTTTATTGAATTATTTTTGTTCTTGTTTTTTAGTTTAAATATTTTGCTAATTTGATTGCTTACTGGTTTATATAATCATACGCAGATTTTGCTGCTGTTGCGCCCTGCGATGCAGAAACTATAACCTGCTTCAGCCTGCTTTTAACCATGTCGCCTGCTGCGAGAATTCCTTTAATGTTTGTGTACATGTTTTCATCTGTTATAATATACCCCTTGTCATCAAGGTCCACCCCCAATTCTTTCGCAAATGTTGTTGCTGGCACGCTTCCTATTTCAACAAAAATGCCGTCAAGCTTTATATCCCTTGCTTTTCCCGCCTGCTCAACCGCAAGGGCTTCAACAAAATCATTTCCCCTGACCTCTTTCGGAATTGTTCCATATAGCACCTCAATCTTTTTATTTTTCTTTATTCTTTCAGCCCTTGCTTTCTCTGCCTTAAGCTCATCTCCTTTATGTATAAGAAATACCTTGGAGGCATGCACTGATAATATCAATGCTGATGTGGCTGCCGCATTCCCCCCGCCAATGACTGCAACCACCTTATTTTTGTATAAAGGAGCGTCGCATGCACTGCAAAAACTAATTCCTCTGCCAATAAATTTCGCTTCTCCCGGAATGCCCAGCCTTTTGTGCTGTGTGCCAAGCGAGATTATTACAGCCTTTGCGCCTATCCTTTTGTTTTTTGTATTTACCGCAAAATTCTTGCCAGCCCTTTCAATGCTAACCAGCTCATCAAACATAATCTCTGCCCCCTGCTTTTTTGCCTGCTCAGCGAATTTCTGCATCAGCTCAATGCCTTTCCCTTCAAATCCCGGATAGTTCTCAATAACATCTGCATAATTTGCCACGCCGCCAATATCCTTTGATATAACAATCGTTTTCAAGCCATATCTTAAAGAGTAGATTGCTGCTGTCAAGCCAGCGGGCCCTGCGCCTAGAATTGCAACGTCATAAGCCTTCTCTTTTTCATTTCTTTTCTCTTTTAACATATCAGGCTAACAAAAAACAATTATTAAAACCTTTCTATGAAATGCTCTGGCGCAATAAGTAGGCTTGCTCTAAGAAGGAGATATTAAATTTCTCGTGGCCCCCAAACATCCTGCCCCACTTTTCCCCCCGATTTCATTTTCAAAAATGCCTATTGTTTTTCATAATGTCCTATTATTTCATCCATTTTCAAATAAATATGCTCTCTTCAAAACCATTTATTTCTAGATACTCTGATAAATCTATTCTCCTTTTACAGTATGTTTCACAACAACTGTCTAAAAGGGAGTTTATTTCATATCTTTCACAACCCTGATTGGAGCAGTGAGTAGATATTTGCTTATTTATTCTATCTTGAGAATGCCAGAATCTTTCAAAATCTCCAGGCTTTTCTATCTTTCCAATAATCATTTTATCTTTTCCACGATTATCAGTGCATTTGTATATCCTTCCATCAGAACCAATTAATGTAAATAAAAATCCGGATGGACAAATGGGATTAAAATTTAAATTTTGAACAGAAGGAAATTTTCTCCTACTAAAATCATCAACCCCCAACTCTAGATTATAACCCCCCTCATTCTTTTTTCTTATTATATCCTGCATAATTTTTCTCTCTTCATCTGTCCTAAGGTATCTTTTTCTTGTTAAAGGGTCTCTTGCTGGAAGCAAAATTTGAGTTTTTACACCAGCATCTTCACAATATCTTGTTATTTCTTCTAAATAATATACATTTGGAACAGCTCCATCTTTTCTAGATGACTCTGGATAGACAACTGTAGAAACATATACAGGAGTTCTTTGTGAAGTAATTGTTTTTATAGATTGTAAAATTTCTTCTAAATCAAAATTTCCTTTTGTTTGCTTTCTATAATGCCCTTTATTTGAATTTATAGAGATTCTTAACATAGAACCAGGAATTTTGTATGCTTCTATAATAAGAGGAATATAATCTTTTAAACAACTCCCATTTGAAACGGTTTTTAAAGGTATTTTATATTCTATGCTCTTTTCTAGAGCAGCTTGCATTCCTTTTCTACATAAAAAAACTTCACCTCCCATAGTCATTATTCCCC
>JACOYM010000036.1 GCA_016181905.1 Candidatus Pacearchaeota archaeon
CAGTTCGCCAAAGATGAAAGTCCTGGACTTTTTGCTTACTCATCAGGCGTTTGACTACTCAATGACAGAGATGGCACAAAAGACAAATGTCAGTTACCCTGTTGTTGTAAACATAATAGAGGATTTTTTAAAGAACAAGATTGTCTTAGAGACAAGGAAAATCGGCAAGGCAAGGCTCTTTAAGCTTAATAGTGGGAGTGAATTAGCCAGGCAGTTATTAAGATTGCAATGGAACATGGCAAAAGTCCATGCTGTCTTGACACCTTCTGTGTATGAGGCTATGCCCGAGGGCGACAATCATCCGGAGATTTCTGCATAAAAATAATTATCTCTTTCTCTTAGCATATCTCCAAACAAATCTTATGTCAGAATACCCCGGAATCTCCTTAATCCTAAAAAGCCTGGCAGACAAGAACCAGATACCAACGACAAACAGCGTGCTTAGGGTATTCCAGAACAGGCTGTGGACAATATTAAAGTAGGCAAAATTGTTTATATAAAGAACAGACAGGATAATTATTCTTAATATGTTCAGAAAAAGAAAGGCAAAGAATGTGAATAATACTGAGAAAATCCTTGTTCTTGCTTTTATACTCCTTGCTGCGAGGTTCAGCGCAAACAAGAGAAAATAGGCAAAGCCCGCTATGCAGGCATCAACAAGCTCAATTGATATCTTTTCACTGCTTAAAGCTATGGATATTATATTTCCTGACAACGAAACATTGTAAAACATGCTGAGAAGCCAGAAAACAGGGTAAATTGTTAAAGGAGTGAATAGGAGATAAAAAATGCCAAGGCTGTTTATTGAAGAGGCAAGAACCAGGGCATATCTAACCACAATATCTAAAAACTCTCTTGTTCTCATTTCTTTTGAAAGGGAAAGTTATTTAAATATTTTAAGTTTTATAATTTAATGAAAAATGAGGCAGGAAATATGAAAAAGACAGGGGGCAAGGTTATTTTTGCAGTTTCAATAATAGCGCTGGTCTTATCATTTATATTTGACAGGAATATATCCTTGTTTATAGCAGGCAATAGAAATGCGCTGCTTACAGATATCTTTCTTGGCTTGACATTTGCCAGCCAGACAATAATTGTTTTTTTCTTTCTAACATCATTATTTTTATGGCAAGAGCACAAGAAAAGGTGGATTTTGCCTTTATGGATTACGCTTTTTTCGAGCGTTGCAGCAAGCTTTATTTTAAAGGTGATTGCAAGAAGAGCCAGGCCTTTTGATGTAGGAATAGGCGCTGTTCCGCTTGCATTAGAATCATCGTTTTCTGCATGGAATTCATCATTCCCGTCATTTCAGGCAATGCTTGCCTTCTCTGCGCTGCCAATACTTGACAGGGAATTCCCAAAATTCAAATATGTATGGATTGCAATCGCAGGCCTTATCGCCTTTTCAAGGGTTTATCTTGGAGTGCATTTCCTAAGCGATGTCATAGCAGGAGCAATAATAGGATATTTTATAGGGCTTATATTCCTGAGATTAGAGCAAAAAAAAGAATTTGGAAGAAAGATTTATTATAGGATTTTCAGAAGCACGCTGGCAAGATTTAATTTGTTCAGGTAAAAGAATAGTTCTTGGCATTGTGAACTGCACGACTGCGATACATGTTTTTCTCTCCGTATAATGACTTAAATGTATTTATTAATATTTCATTGCCAAAACCTTTAAAAAACCCAATATCTGTTGTTCTTGTGCCAGCAGCAAGATTAATATCATTTTTAATCCAGCAAGTTTCTACTATGTACATGCTAGCACGTTGAAGGTCATAATAATCAGTTGATTCTAATTTATGACCGCCTAACCTGACACAGATTTTATCCAAAGGAGAAATTAAGTCTATTAGCCGTTGTTCGTTTCCATCTTGAGCAGGCCTTCCTATGCTATCCTTAAATCTTATAAAATGATAAATCTTTTTCATGTCAAAAACCACCCTTTTGCTATATTAATTTTGCTTACTCAAGCACATTAACTCTTGGCTTAGAAAGCTTAACTGCAACAAGTATTATTCCTGCAATTAAAACTACATTTACCAGCACTAAAACCAGCATTACCCAGTTGTTCTTGATATTGCTTGCAAACGCAGAAACCATGCCGGTGAGTGTTGATTTCTTTATTGTAACTGCCAGGGACTGCTCTTTGAATTGTGAGTCATAGCCTATCTTTACCTTAAAGATTTTCTCCCCAGAAGCATCTCCTTTTATGTCAAAATAAAGGTAAGCATCCTTGCTTTCTCCTTTTTTAAGCGTTAGTGATGAAGGCTCAACCTTCTCAAGGCTTGCCCAGTCCTGATAATCAGACGCGCTTAATGTATATGTTGTCTCTGCATCTTTAGGGTTTGTCAGGGCAACCTTCAGCTTCATTTTTCCGCCTGAGATTATGTTTTCTGAGCCATCTGCCAATGAGGCTGATATTGAAACATCATTTTCAGAAGAGGTGATACAGCTTCCAGACACCTTCAATAATGTTGTAAATGTACTTGAAGCATCATAGTTATCGTCATATTCGTCATAGTCATAATATGACTTGAGATTAAGTGTGTAGTCTTTCTGTGTTGCATTTTTAGGAACAATTATGCTGAAACTAAGTGATTTTGATTCAAGCTCGTCAAGGACAAATGAATCTGAATTCTGATTAATTCCAAGCTCCTTGTTTAAAAGATTCACATAAACCTTATCCTCATCCCTCTTTCCGATGTTATATGCCTTTGCTGTAATCTCTACGGTTTCCCCGCAGCTTACAGATGATGGGGCATTAATATTCTGTATTGTAACATCCCTTGATTCCTTCTCTATGCTTGCTAATTTATAGAATGATGAATCAAACCTGTCTGAGCACTGGTTTTTCTCGTCATCATCATAAAATGCCCTTGCATAAAGCCTGTAATCTATGTCCTTTATGTCTGTAGGAACCTCTATTGTAAATTCTAATGCCTTTGATTTTCCATCTGCAATCAATACTGTTTTCTCATTATCGTCCAAATCAAGAAATTCATTATCCTGCGGGTCGTATAACCCTATCTCTACGGTTATGTCCTCATCATCATCTCCATTATTTCTTACATTAACCTCCACATCTACTTTGTCAAGAGGCTTCCATTCCCAGTCATTATCAGAACTCGTGTCTTTTATGCTCAATATCTCGGCATCTGTCCCATTTTTTCCATACCTGCAATAATCGCTTATTACTTTTAATGCGGCTGTTGCGCTTGTTCCTGAAGATGAGTTGGCTGTTATTACAGTTGAATAATCATTTACATGCATATTTGAAGGGACAACAGATGTTATGTTTATTGCTCTAGAGGCGCTTTTCGCTAAATCGAAATTATTTGGAGAAAAGCTTAATGTAGCCTGCCTTCCTGCAGAATCCTTTATGCTTGACGCGCCATAGCTAATATTAATATTTGTCAGGTCAACATTTCCTGTATTTGTTATTGTAAATGAGGAAATGTTTTGCGCCTTATTTACCTCTGCAGGCGCGCTCAATGAGAGGGCTGATGTTGAGTTGACTGTCAGGCTAATTGATAATTGAGCAGTTAGAGAAGTGCCGTTTGTTCCAGAGGCAGTTATAGTTCCTGCATAAGTTCCAGGCTGCTGGTACTGGGGAACAGCAATGTATGCTGTCAGCAATGATGATGTAGAATTATATTGTATTAAAGAAACATTTGCAGGAAGTGTTATGTTTCCAGAGCTTATTGTGTAAGTGCCTGTTGTAAGCGAAGTAGCAGAAAAGCTGATGTTTGTTATATTCTGATTAGCAAGCGTATTGTTCAGGAAAAATGACAGGGCATTTGCTGTTGTGCCATGATTCAAAGTTAAAGATGCAGAGGATTGGTTAAACACAAGCTCATTGGCTGCGCTTGCTAATGACAAAGCCATGCTGAATAATACCATCGCTGCCAGAACAAAACACAAATTTTTGTAATTCATCTTAGTTTTCTTGTTACGATTTTGTAGTTACGATGGTTTATAAATATTTCTATTCTGCAAAGCATATAATTTGCAGATAAATCAGGCATTCAGGATATTGTCAAGAACCACCTGTCAAAGACTTGTGGAATTCTGAAGTTTCAAATCTGTGTAATTGAGAACATTCTTGCTATCATCGTAGACGGCAATGCCTGGGCAGGCTGTGTTAACCCAGAAATCAATATTAAAATTCTCAAGCTCTCTTGTGCTTATAGTGCCTGATATAAACAGGAAAGGCTTTTTTCCAAGCTTCTCAATTCTTTTTTTCAGGCTCAATGCAACTGCAAGATTATTCTGCCCTGCTTTTGATGATGTTATAATGCCAACACTCTCTGCAGAGAAGAACTTTGACAATGCAACCTTTTTATTCAAAAGAAGCCTGTCAATATCCTGCCTGTTCAACCTGATTATCCCTGCGTTTTCATAGACATATAAGTTTTTTCCCTGAACAGCCAGCTGTAATGCGTGAAATCTTCCTGAGCCAATCAGGAGAACATTCTTTTCCTTTGTTTTTAAGGCACTGCACCCAACAACCTGCATAATCTCATAAACCTTTTTGCCATTTTTCTCAAAAAACAGCTTAAGCCTCTCGGCTATATATTTATATTGTATTGTGTAAGCGATTGAAAAGCTCTTGGGCAGGGTTTCCAGCGCATCAGCTGCATTGCCAGTAAACATCCTGAGCTCGCTGTCAAAAAAGCTGCCCTTTTTTCTTGCTTCTATAAACAAAACATTTGTATTTGCTGGTTTTTTCATGCCCTGATAAAATTCATTGATTTTATAAGCTTATTCCCCCGGCGAAAACAGCATTGTCAAGAACCACCTGTCAAAGACAGGTGGCATGAATTTGCCACACTTCGTGTGGTTCTTGAGCATGCTCAGAATTCCACGATTATTCAAACCCCAAGTCAAAGACTTGTGGAATTCTGACATTTAAAAGAAATTACTTTAACCAGCCCGTTTTACTCTTCCTTAATTTATAAATTGAAAAACCTATAAAAAACAAGAATATTAGTGATACAAGCATAAGCCTTATACTTTCTGTTTCTTTGGTAGGCACACCCATTATATGGGCTAAAATAAAATATAATGTATACACTATTGGTATTGCCAGCGTATCTCTTTTTGTCTTATCAATAAATATCTCAATAATCATCAGCAGGTTAAGTATTAAATAACCCCAGAAAAGAAACGTTAAATTCGCCATTATAATAATGTATATATTAGAAATAATTGGATTTGTATAATTCTCTAGTCTTAAAACAAGGTGTGCAGCATAAATTTCTAAAAGAATAATAACAGATGCAACTAAATGGAATACCCAGTGAATTTTAGGAATTTCTTTTAAATTTTTAACCATATTCAACTAAAGTTTATAAGTCTTTAAAAAACTTACTATATATCCCATTTAGGATGGAAATATAACCAAATGTTATATTTCCATGATGTTATATTCAATTTTGGGTTTTTAACGAGTTGCTTCTAGAAGTTCTTTCCCGTACTGTATTGAATTAGAATATCCTATACCCACAGAGGAACCCTTGCTAAATAAATCGACAATCAGCTGTCTATTTAAAGCAACAGTTTGAGTTAACTCATTAAAGTCCACTCCTCCCATTGTTAGAGTTACTCCTGGAAACATAACTAAATTTGGAAGAATTAAATTCTGAGGAATAACATTATATTTTGCATTTATTATACCCACCACTTCTCCAGTATCCGCAGAGAATAAGGGACCCCCACTATTTCCTTTATTTACAAAGGCGTTGACAATAAATAGATTTATTGTTTCTCCATCTTCCTTAAGTTTTGTATTTGCTTTTGCAGAAATTATTCCTTTATGAGTAAGAGGCAAATTAAAACTTAGCGGAAAACCAATGAAGCCAATATCCATTCCTGATTTAAATTTCTCATAATCTCCCAATTCTAAAAACGGAAGATTATCTAAATTGATTTTTATTAGAGCAGTATCCGCATCTTCATTACTGGATACTAATTCCGCTTCATGAAATTCAAATTTATTGTTCCTAATAACTCTTACAACTATTTTATTCTTTGCTTTATTCACTACATGATTTGCTGTTAATATATATCCGTTCTCAGAAACTATAAACCCTGTCCCTTTAGAATTTGGTTTATTGCCTATAGTAACATATTCACCATTAACCAAATCTACTTCTGAGAGATCTACTTCTACCAATATTAAAACAATTGAAGGAAGTATCTTTTCAACATTTTCTGCAAAATTATTTGTCATGACAATTCTTTCCTCCTTTATTAAATCAAGATTGTTAATCTTGTTATTTAAGTATAGAAAAGAAGCTATTATTAAAAATATTACTATAATAAACGGAACGAACTTCTTAACTTTATTTTTCTCCATATGATTTAAGGTAATTAACTATCCTACTTAAATAATTCGGCGGCTCTAAACCCAAAACTTTGGATTTTCGGCTTCGCCCTCACTTCGCCTAACAGGCATTAAGAGGTTACACTCTGTTGCACCTCACCATGTCCAAATTGCCTTCAGCAACTTCTCATATTCCCAAGTTATAAATAATTGCCAGAATTAATATGCCTCAAACTCTTCCTTGGGCTTTGGCTTTGGGGCTTCTTGCCTGTAGATTGTTGCAAATTGAGGCGTGGCAATTATTATATTCTCCCCAAATCCTGCAACAGTTCCTTCTATTGCGTCTACTGTCTTTTTTATCTTTGACACTGCCCTTTTAAGCTCTATGATATCCTTGCCTTTTAATGGCTTAATGTCAATAATGGCAATTGTGAATCCCTGCCTAAGAGCATTAAGAATGTGATTAACATCTTCAAATTTTCTGAGAACAAATGGCTTTACAATAACCTTTGATTTTTCCACCTCTTCGCCTAAATCCAATTCTATGTATTCTGCATCTTGGCTTTTTGAGCCAAAAATTTTGAAAAGATTGTCTTTTATACTTTTAATCACCATACTAAAAACATAAGTTCTGGGTTTATAAATATTTCGATAGTCTGTGATAGCTTAATTCCTAGAAATTATTGGGCAATTTGTTATCGACATCAAGAAAAATCAGAAAATTGCCTGAGGCTTTTATCGACGATAATTCTTTGGCAGAGCCTACAAACTTCTAATTATAGCTGCCAATTTTAATATGTTTAAAGAAAAGGGCGCTAAGGACATATCTATTTTAGCGCTGGCTTTGGTATAGTAGAATTATAGGAAAAGAAATTAATTTCATGCCTTTCTTTTCCTGTCTATCCGGGAAAAAACTTCCGAAAATTAATTTCCCCCGATATAATCAGCTCAATTTTTTTGTTATTTCTTCCTTTAGCTTCTCTATTTTTTCGCTTATTAAATCCTCTTGTTTTTGTATTGAATTAAGCCTTAGATTAAGAAGCTTTTTCTTGTCATCAAGCTCTTTTTCTAATTCTGCTTTGTCTGTCTTTATCATAATCTGGCCGACTATTTTAAATGCATCATCCTTTGTTTTTTTAAGCTCTTCAAGGGCATTGCTTGTTTCGCTTAGCTCAATCTGAAATGCCTGTTTCTGCAGCAAAAGATTTTGTATAGTCTGCTCAAGGCTCTGCAATTCCTGTATGCTTCTCTCTGTTTCTTTGTCAATTTGCCTTTGCATTTTTATACAGCCTTTATTTTAATTATCTGTTTTCTTGGCTTGTAAAATATCTTAGAATCGCAGTAAGGGCAGACAAAACGCTTTTCGAGTGCTTTGTGAGATGTTTGTTTCCCGCATTTAAAACATTTGTATATTGCCATTTTGTCTTATGCTTTTTATTTATTTATTCTTAAAATTTGCAGTTTATAAACCTTTTATTCTTGCTATTCAATGTAATAGGCGTGTGACGCAGTTTTTTTTCCGCATTTCTTGCATAGCCAGATTCCTTTGGACAGCCTTTTTAAGGATTTTTTCTTGCAAAATGGGCAGGTTTGCTTTATTTTTTGTTTTGCTTCAATTTTTGAAATTCTTTCCCTGACATTCTTTCCATATTTGCTTCCAAATCTTCCTGATGCTTTTACCTTTCTTGTTTTTACCATTTTTCCCTGAATAAACCATGAATGGGGCTGCCAAGATTTGAACTTGGGTCGCATGCTCCCAAAGCACGAAGCCTGAACCAGACTAGCCGACAGCCCCATTATAAGTTAGTGGGCTGTGCTGATTTATAAATATACTTATTTTTTGGCAGATGGCTTTTCTGCTTTTGCTTCTGCTGTTTTTGCCGGTGTTTTCTCTTCTGTTTTTGCAGATGTTTCCGCTGCAGCTGCTGTTCCAGCAGCGCCTGCCGCGGCAACCTTGGCTGCCTCTTTCTCTGCTTTCTCTGCCTCTTCTTTCTTAATTAATTCATCCTGCTTTACCTTTAAAATTGAGAAATATTCCTGAAGTTTTTTCTTTTTGTCATCGCTGGCTGATGTTACCTGGGCGCTTATCTCCTTGTCATATTTTCCAGCGTCTATTTCCTTCTCTGTCTCTTTTGGGTTTTTATCTTCTATAAGAATCCCCAAGCTAACACAGCTTCCCACAACTGACTTGACTGCTGATTTAAAATCCTTGCACAGCATTCCGGGCATTTTTGTTTGAGCAACAGATATTATCTGCTCAATTGCAGCATTTGCAACATTAATCTTTTTATGCTGCCCAGAGCCTTTCTCTATCCCCAACTCCTTTTTAAGAAGCTCTGAGACCGGCGGTGTGAAAACATTAATTGTGAAGTTTTTTGTTTTGGCATCAACATCAAGCTCTATCGGAACCTTTATGCCTTTAAAAGAAATGGTTGCCTTATTAACATCTTGTATTACCTTTCCTATATTTATTCCTGCAGGCCCAAGCTTCTGGCTTAATGCTGGCCCCGGCTTCATGTCGCCTGCGTCGACTAATAGTTTTATTTTCATTTTATATTTTATTGCTCTTCCTCCCTTGCATCTTCTGTGCCTTCTGACTCTTCCTTTTCCCTTCTTATTACCTTTACGTTATCTATCTTTACTGTCACTGGAATAGGAACAGTTGCCCCAAGCAAAGAAACAAGAACCTCGCCTTTTTGCTTGTCAACCCTCAGCACTCTGGCCTTCTCCTTCTTGAATGGCTCTGAGATAATCTCAACAATATCACTTTTTTCTATGTTAACAGCAGTTATTTGAGGCTCTATCATATTTTTAATTTCCTCATACTCAATGGTTTTTCCTATAATGCCTTTTGTGTATGGAAGGTCAAACACAGCCTCTTCTGCTGTTTCCCTGTCCAAGGCTTCAAGAAAGATATACCCCCTCAAGCCATGCGGCCTTGCTATGCTGTATGCCTCCAATTGCTTGTTTTTCACTCTATCCTCTATTAAGTCAAGCGCCTTGTCTTCCTTGTTTGTTGTGACCTTGATAACGAAAATCATTGCATGAACCCCTCTTCATTTAGCCCAACTCACAAAACCAGCAAAGTTTAAAAAGTTTTGTGAGAAGGATGAATTTATTAAAAAAAGTGGCATTATAAATGTTTCTATGTTGTTTTACCTGAAAAAATTGATTATAAACGAGATTATAAAGCCTATCACCCCTAAAATCAGTATTCCAAAGGCAGATATCTTTGAGATGTCCCTGAACTCTTTTGAGGTGGGCTTTCTTAAAATATGCCATACCCTTACAGATTTTGCAAAAAAGTCCTTGATGTTTTGAGTTATATTATTCATATTAAAGCAAGAAGATTGATGTTTTTAAAGATTTGTTTTGGAAAAATAAAGATTTTGTTTAGAACAATTATCTGATTATCTGAAGCTCTTCTGCACTTTTATAAAGTTGTTCTCTTATGTTTAGTTCAGAAATAAGCTCTTTACGCCTTATGTGATATTGCAGTGTTGTCATTTTATTATCTAAATCAGTTCTGTCTAAAATTACTTCAGACTCTTCTGCTTCTGCATCTACAGAGTGGGATGGACAATCTATCATACTTTCTATATACGTATCTTTCAATCTGACCAGTGTGTCAATCAATTCTCCAAGCTTCATATCTTTTGGTTGTTTTTTTTCTATCATGTTATAATAGCACTAACACTTTATTCACTCCTCCAAAAACTCAATGCCAAGCTCATCTTCTATCTCTTTCTGCTCTTTCCTAGATGCAGTGTCTCTTGAGCCGACTATCTGCTTGCTCTTTACTCCTGTGACAATCAGCATAACCCTTATTGTTTTTTCCATGTCCTCGCTTATCTGCGCGCCCCATATCATTTTTGCCTCAGTATTAAGCCTGCTTCCTACTGTTTCAATTATTCTCTTTGATTCATCAAGGCTTAAATCCTCCCCTCCGACAATATTGATAAGAGCGCCTGCAGCATCTGAAATTTCCACATCAAGCAAAGGATTGTTTAATGCCTTTTCAACAGCCTCTTCTGCTCTTTGTTTGCTGTCTGATTCTCCCACCCCTATCAGAGAAACACCCCCGTTGCTCATTACAGCCTTGATGTCTGCAAAGTCCAGATTAACCAATCCTGCCTTGGTGACAAGCTCTGTTGTTCCCTTGACTGCATTTGTCTGGATTTCATCTGCAACCTTACTTATCATTTGGTATGATTATAAGAGTGTCAACAACATCCTGCATTCTTTCCAGGCCATATAAAGAATTTTCCACCCTCTTTTTTCCTTCTATAGTAAAAGGCAAGGTAACTACGCCGATTGTTAATGCGCCCTGCTTCTTGGCAACCTCTGCAACAACCGGGGCTGCCCCTGTTCCTGTTCCCCCGCCCAAGCCGCATGTTATAAAAATCATATCTGAGCCAGAAAGCCTTTTTTTAATCTCCATCTCTGATTCCTTCGCAGCCTCTTCTCCCAGCTTTGGATTGCTTCCTGCCCCCAATCCCTGGGTTATTTCCCTTCCAATCAGTATCTTAAAGTCAGCATCTGTGTATAACAGGTCCTGGGCATCTGTGTTTATTGCTATTAACTCTCCGCCTTTTATTCCAATCTCCTTCATCCTGCTTAATGTGTTGCCACCAGCGCCGCCAATGCCTATAACCTTTATCTTTGCATTCTGCTTTTTCAGAAGCTCCTCTAATTCCTTATCAATCTCCAAAACTTCCGGGCTTGTCTCTTTTCTTTCAAACACCTCTGCCATAATTTATAGAGAAGTGCAGAGTTTATAAATTTAAGTGTCAAAAACCATATATTTTAGCATATTGTTTTTTATGGTTTTTGAGGTGTTAAGAAATATATAAATTGGCTGAGTATTTATTTTTATTCTTTTATGGCTTCTTCTTTTTCTGCCTTCTCGGCTTTTTGTTTTGCTTCAAAAGCAATCTCAAGATTAAAAATCTCTTTAAACTTGCCTCTGAACATGCCTATAGCGCTTTCATACATTTTATCATCTATCTTAAAGACAGCTGTTTTGTCTTTAATCTCAAATTCAAATTTTTTCTTTAAAAAGAAATTGAGAAAGCTGCTTATCTTTTCGTCTAAATTTTCTATTTTTCTCAGTATTTTAAATTTATAGATTATATCCTTTCCTGCAAGAGGATTGTTAAAGTCTGTTATAACCCTGCCTCCAGAGACAGCTATAACCCTGGCCAGCATGTTATCCAAAGCTAAAACAAGCCCGGGCTTTGGATTAATTTCTTTTTCAAGAAATATTCTCAGAGGAATCGTTTTTATTAAGCCGCGATTTCTCTCTCCGAAAGCATCTTTTTGGCTTAATTCAAGATTATACTCTTTTCCAGCCTCCTTTCCTTCAAGGGCTTTATCAAAGCCAGAAACAAGCATTCCCTGGCCAATACAAACAATCAACGGCTTTACATCATCCTTTCTAATCCCAAGTTTTTCTGCCTCCTGCTTTATTGTTGTATCAAAAATCTCTCCGTCTTTTACCCTTCCAGAGAATTCTATCTCGACAAAATCATTTTTTTTAACCATTTTTCTTACAAAAGCATAAAACAAATGTTTATAAATATATTTCTTTTGTGATTGTATGGTATATAAGTTTATAGAGATTGGTGATGCCAAGATTGGCTCAGTAATTCTTATAGAGGGGGCGGCATGCACTGTCAAGAGCATGGATGTAAGCAAGACAGGAAAACATGGGCATGCCAAGGTTAGGATGGAGGCAGTCGGCATAATCGACGGGAAAAAAAGGGTTATAGTAAAGCCTGGCAGCGAGAAGTTTGGAGTGCCTATGATAGAGAAGAAAAGAGGGCAGGTGTTATCTGTTTCTGAAAGCAAAGCAAGCATAATGGATATGGAGAGTTTTGAGACAATTGATGTGCCATTTACAGAAGAGTTAAGCGGGCAGATTAAAGAAGGCGACCAGGTTGAATACTGGGTGATAGAAGGGGAAAAGATAATAAAAAGAATAGCACAGGGGGCAGAATAAGATGGCAAAAATACCAGAGGCGATGAAAAGGATGTTTAAGAATGTTTTTGTTTGCAGAAATTGCAGCACAAAAATAAGGTCAGAGCCAAGAAAAATTCTTGAGGGAAAAGTAAAATGCAGAAAGTGCAATGGGCGTGTTTTTAGGCCTGTAAGAAAGAAATAGGAAGAAAGGAGAAAGATAAAAAAGATTTTTTAAGATGAACTTTTATATTTATGACCTGGCATTTCTTGTGGTATTCTTTCTAGCTGCAGGAATCTTCTTGTATATAAACAAAAAAAACCTTAAGTTTGAAAAACCGCTGCTTATTTACAGGACTAAGGCAGGGTTAAGAATCATAGACTATTTTAGCAGGAGATTCAGAAAACCGCTGAGATTTTTAAGCTATGTGGTCATTGGTGTTGGCTATATGCTCATGGCTGCTATGATATACCTGTTAATTCAGATTATCTATATCTATTTTAAATTTCCAGTTTTGGTAAAGGCTGTGAAAATCCCGCCATTCATGCCTCTTATCCCGTATATAACAGAGATATTCAACGCAAAAGAGATATTTCCCCCATTTTATTTCACATACTGGATAATTGTTGTTGCAATAATTGCCATATTTCATGAGTTTGCCCATGGCATCTTTGCCCGCCATAATAATATAAGGGTTAAATCAACAGGATTTGGTTTTCTCGGGCCTTTCCTTGCGGCATTTGTGGAGCCTGATGAAAAGCAGATGAAAAAGAAAAGCAAGTTTGCGCAGCTTTCAATTCTCAGCGCAGGAAGCTTTGCGAACATTATTTTAACTTTCTTGTTTATACTGATAATGTGGGGCTTTTTCGCTGTCGCATTCACCCCCGCAGGGGCATCTTTCGACACATATTCATACTCATTGGTCAATATAAGCTCTATAATCTCTGTTGACAACAAAACAGCAAGCAATTATGCGGATATTTTAGATATATCAAATGAGTTTAATGAAAGCAAAGGTTACATAGAGATTGCTGCACACAACGAAAATTATGTTATAAGCAAGAATGCCATTATAAAGCAATTGAATGCAACAAAATCAAAAGATATAAGCCAGATATTTCTTTACCATGATGCCCCTGCAATAAGAAACAATATAACCGGGGCAATCACAGAGATTGACGGAATTAAGATTAAAAACAGCGGGGAGCTTGGGGCGGCATTGTCAGGATATTCTCCAGGAGATAATATAAGGCTTAAGGCGGAAGCTGAAGGCAAGATAAATGAGTACAACATAACTCTTGCCAAAAACCCAGGTAATGAAAGCAGGGTATTCTTGGGCATCAGCGCAGTTAATGCTGGCAGGGGATTTTTGAGGGTTGTGGACATATTTTCATTCATAAAGGACAGGTCAACATACTACAAGCCGAGGATAAACGGGCTTAGCATTTTTATCTATAATTTCCTGTGGTGGCTTATTATAATCAACCTTGGCGTAGCGCTTTTCAACATGCTGCCCGTAGGAATATTTGATGGGGGGCAGGTATTTTATTTAACAATCCTCGGAATAACAAAATCAGAGAAGATTGCAAAGAAGGCATTCTCAATAATCACAAGAATTATCCTGCTTATGTTCATTCTTCTTATTATATTGTGGTTTTTTGCTTTTAGATAAGTTTAAAACAAATTAATTATTTATTCTGTCAATATTGCTTTGGGCCCATAGTTCAACGGTAAAATGACTCCTTCGCATGGAGTAGCTCCGCGTTCAATTCGCGGTGGGTCCATTTTGTCAAGATGGCATCAAAATCTCTTGTTGAAACATTGAAAAAACAGCATTATGCAGTTGTTGGAAAGCACTCTGCTGTGCAGATTTGCAGATGGGCGAAGAAATCTTTATTGAATGAGGGGTTCTGCTACAAGCAGAAATTTTATGGCATACAAAGCCATAGATGCTGCCAGATGTCTCCTTATCTTGCCTGTGCAAACCAGTGTGTGCATTGCTGGCGCCCAATGGAACAGGATTTTGGCATGAAGCTAAAACCACTGGCAAAAGACGCTGACAATCCAAAAGAAATAATTAAAAACTGCATTCTTGCCCAGAGAAAACTGCTGACAGGGTTTAAAGGCAACCCTAAAATAAATATGAAAAAATGGCAGGAAGCCCAAGAGCCAAATCAGTTTGCCATCTCGCTTATAGGAGAGCCAACACTTTATCCTAAACTGGCTGAGCTGATAAAAGAGTTAAGAAGGCAGAAAAAAACAAGCTTTCTTGTGACAAATGGCTTATATCCTGAGAAACTCCTGGAGCTAAAAAGTAAAAATGCACTGCCAACCCAGTTGTACATTTCTTTGAACACGCCAAACAAAGAGATGCATGAAAAGTGGCACAAAAGCAGGATAAAGGATGCATGGAAGAAATTTAATGAAAGTTTAGACGTGATGAAAAGATTGAAGAACAAAACAAGAACTGTATTAAGAATGACTCTGGTAAAGGATTTAAACATGAGCGAGCCTGAGAATTATGCCAAGATGATTAAAAAGGCATCTGCGGATTTTGTTGAGGTAAAGGGCTATATGGCAGTAGGCTTTGCAAGAAAAAGGCTTGGCTATGAAAAGATGCCTTCTCATGCTGAGATAAAGAAGTTTGCCAAAAAAATGCTGAAATACCTGCCAAAATACAGGTTTCTCGACGAGAAAATTGAATCGAGGGTTGTTCTTCTAGGAAAGGGCAAAGAAAAGGCAAGAATCAAGAATGTATAAAAATAGCAGATTGAAAGATATAATCTGACAACAACAATTCTTATAAGCGGATTATTGCATAATTAGAACACATGAAAATTAACATAACAAAATCAAATATTAAGATATTCCTTATAATATTCTTTGTATTGGCTTTGGGGCTTGGGAATGTGATTGCTGCAGGGAATGAAACATCAGAATCAGGAATAAATGAGTGGAGAATGTTTGGCAGGCACCTTAATCAGACGCATTATACAAGCTCAGCAACTCTTGCAAGCCTTGCTAATGCAAAGATTATAACCTTCTCAACAGGAGCTATCATTCAGTCTTCTCCTGCTGTTGCAGGCGGCTTTGTTTATATTGGAAGTGATGATGCCAAGCTATACCAGCTTAATGCCTCCAATATCAGCCAGCAGGCGGCAAGTTTTTCAGCAGTCGGGCCTATTGGATCTTCTCCTGCTGTTGCAGGTGGCTTTGTGTATGTTTTAAGTTATGACACTACACTATACCAGCTTAATGCTTCGAATGTCAGCCAGAAGATAGCAAGTTATACAACTGGCGGGGGGTTTTATAACACACAATCTTCTCCTGTTGTTTCTAATGGTTTTGTGTATGTTGGGAGCACACTAGGAAACTTGTACCAGCTTAATGCTTCGAATGTCAGCCAGAAGATAGCAAGTTTTTCAGCTGGTGATGCTATTTATCCTATACCCGCTGTTGCAGGTGGCTTTGTGTATGCAGGAAGC